>CANCKV010000256.1 GCA_947378615.1 Chitinophagaceae bacterium
TTATTTTTTCAAAAGATTTGCACTTACAATAAAGCCATTTACCATGATTAAGTTTGTAAATGGATTCGATTCATTGAGTTTTTGACAAGAGAATTCCTCATCAAATTGCCTAATTTTTAGTAAATCCCTTATCTGTTTCGATTTTCCAGTAACAGTACTTTTATTTGCACCAAAAAAAATACTGATATCATCTACACTTATGTAGTGTTCGTTACTTCTATCGAACAAAAAGTTTACAGTAGCAATGCTATGAATTACAGATGCTGCCCAAATGTTTAGTTGCCCCGTTTCAAATGGAGGTTGTCTTTTTCTTCCCAATTTTTTTATCAGCTTTTCTGAAAGTAAAAAGTATTCCTCATTCAATTTTTCTGCACAAAAAGGCTTTAGTTGTTCGATAATTGTGTTTTGTCTTGCTAATAATTCTTGTTTTTCCATTGATGATTTATTTTATTTAATTTGAAGAAAAGTAAATAAACAAATTATTTTTTAATTGTGCAAATTGAAACTTAATCAAATGTTTTTTTGTAATGTAAATAAAGGGATATTTGCCATTATTTTAAGTTTTAAACTTTTGTATTATTCAAAAGTCAATCTAGAAAATATTCCAAAAAAAGGTTGCATGCATTTAGAAGATAAGGAACTTCTTGGTCTTTTTAGAGAATCCTCTACAAGAGAAATAGCATTTACTGCTATTATCAAGAAGTTTCAGGAGAAACTTTATTGGCATATAAGAAAAATGGTCATTAGTCATGACGATACTAATGACATGCTTCAGAATGTGTTCATTAAAGTTTGGAAGGGATTAGATAGCTTTAGGGAGGATAGTCAATTATACACGTGGTTATATCGAGTGGCCACAAATGAGTGTTTGACTTTCTTAGAACAAAAAAAGAAGAAATCAACTATCAGTTTAGGCGATGAGGATAATGGGCTGAGTAACACAATTAGGGCGGACAAGAACTTTGATGCAAATAGATTGGAATGGAAGTTGCAATTGGCCATTCAGAAGTTACCTGAACGGCAACGTTTAGTATTCAATTTGAGATATTATGATGACATGCCTTATGAACAGATGAGTAGGATGCTAGAAACAAGCGAAGGGGCATTGAAGGCAAGCTATCATCATGCTGCAAAAAAGATAGAGCAATATATATTAAGTGGATTATAAATTTATTATTCTTTAAGCGATTAAACATATTCGATTCAAAAAAGTCTTCTGAATAAGTAATGATAAAACATACAACGATAGAAAAAACATTTGGTAGCAACAGCTTAGAAACAAACAAATTTGTTACAGGTATTCATTTGCCTTATCAAGTGGATGATGCTTATTTTGATGGATTTCCTCAAAAGATGCTTGAAATTGTTTTTTCTAGTGAAAATAGTAAGCACCCTAATTTCTCTATTCCAGAAAATTACTTCTCCGGGTTAGCTGATAATATTCTGAATCGAATTAAAGAAGATAATTTAAAGAAAGATTTAGAAGGAGAATCCCCTTTGAACAAGGTTTCTAAAGTTCATTTGTACAATCTCCCCGAAGGTTATTTCGAGAATTTTAGTTTGTCAATTGGTGAAGATTTAGAGGAAGAAACTATAATAAAAGAATCAGATAAATCAGAAGGTGCAAAGATTGTATCTATTGATAGGTATAAAAAATGGATGAATATTGCTGTAGCTGCTTCACTTTTAGGAATTGTAATTACTTCTGCAATCTTATTTTCAACTAAATCAAACAGCTCAGAAAGATATCTTTCCTATAAGTCAGTTGATGTAAAGGGTAGTGTCAAGAAACTTTCTGATGATGAATTGGTGAAATATTTGAATACAGATGTTGAAGCTGCGAGTGTAGATATGACAATAACCGATGACGGTGCAGAACCTGATGTGGATCAACGTATTAAGTCTGTTTCTGACTTTGACTTAGATTCATATTTACAGGAATCAGCTACTTCAAATGTGAAAAAGGGTATATAACATACTAGGTTTACAAAGTGAAATTATAATAGTGATTGAATAACTTGATTTTTAAGGAATCTAATCTTTTCAGGTCTTAAGAAATGAGGTTATAAATGGTATCAAAAGTTAGGGATATTAAGGGAATGAAAATAAAGCGCATTATATTATTAGTATTAGTACTTGCATTCAAATTTTTGGAAGCGCAGAATCCTAATCCTATTAAACAGGCGTCTATTCAAGCATTAAAAGTAGCCTTTATCACAAAGGATTTATTTCTCACGACGGATGAGGCTCAGAAGTTTTGGCCTGTTTATAATAATTACATTGAAGAATTAAAAAAAGTAAAGAAAGATAGCAAGGATGATGTTTTATTATTAGAAGAAAAGTCATTGTTAGTAAAAAAGAAATACAGTTTGGAGTTTAAAAAGATTTTACTTTCTGATGATAGGGCAAATAAGGTGTTTCTTGCCGACCGTGACTTTGCAATGTTTATTAAGAAGGAATTACAAGATCGACAAAAGTTGCGTTCTCAAAGACAAGGATTTGGGGATATTGATAAAAACAATAAACCGGCCACCCGACAAACTGATTATTAAATTAAGGGCATAAAAAACTCATTTTATTGAGTTTATACTTTTATTAATTACCATTTTGACCTTTAGAATCCATAATATACCGCTTTTAACAAAACCTTTCGCTATAGTTCTTCACAATTTGCTTTTTAAAAGTATCTTTATTTTGAATTAATAAATAATATGATCATGGAAGAAAGAAAATATCGCATTTTGTTATGTGAAGATGATACCAACTTAGGTATGGTATTAAAGAATTATTTGGAATTGAATGATTATGAAGTGGTTTTAGAGCGCGATGGAAGATTGGGCTTTGCGGCATTTCAAAGAGAAAAATTCGACATCTGTTTACTAGATGTGATGATGCCTCATGTGGACGGTTTTGCATTAGCAGAAGACATCAGGGATATCGACCCCGATGTTCCATTATTCTTTTTGAGTGCAAAAACCATGAAAGAAGATATTATTAATGGTTACAAACTAGGTGCTGATGATTATGTAACGAAGCCTTTTGACAGTGAAGTACTGTTGATGAAAATCAAAGCTATCTTAAAACGTAACGAAGAAGAAATTCGAGTGAGTGAAAACACTGAATTTGATTTGGGTGGCTATCATTTTAATCCAAAATTGCGTCAGCTAATCATCGAAGGAAAGACTAGCACGCTTTCTCCAAAAGAAAATGATTTGTTGAAAATGCTTGCTGAATACAAAAATGATTTGTTGCCAAGAGAAAAGGCCTTGAAAAGAATTTGGGGTAGTGATACTTATTTCAATGGTCGTAGTATGGATGTTTATATTGCTAAACTTCGTAAATATTTAAAGGACGATCCTAATATTGAAATTGTAAATATTCATGGTAATGGATTTAGATTAGTTGCTCCTTAATAAATTTATGATTAGAGTTATTAAAGTGATTAATTATGATTCTTGAAAGTTAAATATTAATAGAATACAATGCCCTGTTTCATCATAAATTGAAACAGGGCATTTCTATTTTATCGAATTTACACTCTTTCCTAACTAAATAAATTCGGATGCTTACCTGCAAAAGGTTTCAGTCCCATGTGACTATATGCTTTTTCTGTGGCTTCCCTACCACGAGGTGTTCTTTGCAAAAATCCTTCTTTAATTAAAAAAGGTTCATATACTTCTTCAATTGTTCCAGGCTCTTCTCCAACTGCTGTTGCAATTGTGGTCAACCCTACAGGTCCTCCTTTGAACTTCTCAATAATAGCAGTCAATATTCTGTTATCCATTTCATCTAAGCCATGTTCATCTACATTTAGTGCTTTCAAAGCATGTTGGGTAATACCCAAATCTATTTGTCCGTCGTTAAGCACCTGAGCAAAATCCCTTACTCTTCTCAATAATCCATTAGCAATACGAGGAGTGCCTCGACTTCTGCGGGCGATTTCATGTGCAGCGTCATCTTGAATACTCGTATTTAAGATTTGAGCACTTCTGATGATAATCTTTTTTAATGTGGCTGCATCGTAATATTCTAATCTAGACTTAATGCCAAAACGAGATAGGAGAGGAGCCGTCAACAATCCGCTTCTTGTTGTTGCGCCAACCAATGTGAAAGGGTTCAGATTGATTTGAATACTTCTAGCATTAGGACCTGTATCAATCATGATATCAATCCTGAAATCCTCCATAGCTGCATAGAGATACTCTTCTACAACTGTGCTTAATCTATGAATTTCGTCAATAAATAAAACATCATTAGGCTGTAAATTAGTCAATAAGCCAGCAAGGTCTCCTGGTTTTTCTATAACAGGACCGCTAGTTTCTTTGATATTTACGCCTAATTCATTGGCAACAATCCTACTCAGCGTTGTTTTTCCTAATCCCGGAGGTCCATGAAATAGCACATGATCCAAAGCTTCGCCTCTTATTTTGGCCGCTTTAATAAAAATGAGTAGGTTCTCAATTAATTGAGGTTGTCCACTAAACTCGTCAATCATCGACGGTCGAATAGTATTCTCAAACTCTTTATCGGCACTTGAGATTGTATCAGTCTTATGTAAATTTTCGTTTGCCATCGCTCCAAAAATAGTTAATTATAAGCAGTAACAAGATTTGAATAATAAAACAGGTCGATTTGTCTTTTTTGTTCGGGATTAGTTGATGTTTTGAATTAGAATAATGCTTTTGAAGGGTACTTTTTCGGATTCCATAAAGGAAGGACTTACTTTAAGTCTTTGATTTGCACCAAATAAACAAATTGATATGCTCAAAGAAACATTACAAAAGAATATCGTAAAAGATTTGAAGGTAGTTAGACGTTTGATTACGAAGATAAGTCCTGAAACAGCCGACTTTCGACCTGTTGAAAATGTTAGAAGTATGCTTGAAGTGCTTCAATATTTAAGTAGTTGTAGTACCAATATTATTCGATTTTGGTATAATGAAGATCAATCCGACCCTCGAGGTTTTCTCACAAAACTAAGAAAGGATGATCCGATTGTCACTTTAGAAAATGCTTTGTCAATTTTTGATGCTCAAATAGCATTTGTAAATGAATTGTTTGTAACCATAAGTGAGGAAGATATTCAAACTAAACAAGTTGTGTATCCGTGGGGTGGTAAAGGGACTCTAGGTGAAGGAATCCTTGAAACAAGCATCAAATGGCTTGCGGCTTACAAAATGCAATTGTTTCTGTACATCAAAATTTCTTCAGGACAAAGTCTAACTACACCTGATTTGTGGCATAAGATTGAAATTGATTCTTAAGGTTTTATATTTATTCGAGGGACAATTGATTGTAAAATCATATTGTCTCTTGTAATAGATAACTTTCATTTATTTTCCTTCAAAGAATATTTTTACTGTTTGATAAAACCAATTGTTCTGTTTTACATTGCCAGTTTTATTCATTTTTTCATGGTACCCTTGTAAGCCAAATAAACTAGCGATATTTCCCTTGTTTACAGCTATTTCTAGATACCCTGCCGAATTAAACCAAGCTAGATTATCTCCTTCAGGTGCATTTGCATAGTTATCACTTATTTTATCTATTTTTTCGTTTCTAGAAAAAAGAATAATGAATTTTCTTCCCCTTCTTTGTTCTTCGAATTCATTTTTAGTGATATTGATGATTACATTTTCAAAATTATCTATGAAAAGAATCTGACCCTCAATCCATTCATCAC
>CANCKV010000257.1 GCA_947378615.1 Chitinophagaceae bacterium
ATCGTTTCGCATTAGTATTCAATAAAACAAATTCCACAACACTTCCTGTCACATTTTCAGGAATCAGTGCAACAGAAAATAACAGTACTATTAATATTAAATGGAGTGTTGCTCAAGAACTACACATCACAGAATATAAGATTGAAAGAAGTATTGATGCGAAGAACTTTACAGCTATTAAAACTGTAAAAGCTTCAAATGCTACTCAATATGCTGCAGATGATGTTCAGCTTCCTGAAAATACACCTGCTGTATTCTATAGAGTAAAGGCAATTGGTAATGATGGCAATTCAACTTACAGTGCAATTGCACAAGTAAAATTGGCTATAAATGCCGCTATTGTAAATGTTTATCCTAACCCATTAATTGGTAAGACCATTCATATTAGCATGAACAATTGTTCAACAGGTAAGTATTCGGTTAGCCTTTATAATAGTCTTGGTCAGAAAGTTTTAGGTCAAGCAATTTCTTATCAATCTGGAAACAGTTTGTATTCTTTGATGATAAACAAGGAATTAGCAGTAGGTATCTATAGCTTAAAGATTGAATCTGAATCAGGTTTGAACACAATTTATCAAACTAAATTATCTGTTCATTAACTAAATAAAAAAGGAACAGTAGTTATTAAATAAATTAATTCTACTGTTCCTTATTATTAAAAATAAAAAATAAGATCATGTTAAAAAAAATAATAACAAATTCACTTTCAACTCGTTTATACTATTGGTTTTATGCGACAAATAAATTACCTATTAATGTAGCTGATTACCGCAAAAAATTGGCATTCATGTATTTGACAATTATTCCATATTGGGTGCTTACTTTACCAGGTTGTTTCTTAGAAGGTTCCTTTTGCAATAAAAAAAGAATGAACAAGCTTGGTTTAACATTAATTGGATACTTTTTATTATTAGTAGCAGGTTGTATGCTATTGTACCCACTTTCATTTTTTATAGTACTTCCTAAATCAAAATTGCTGACTATTGCGATGTATAGTAGCAAAGCATGGTTGATAATAGGGGCTTATGCATTAGTGATTCTTAGTATGGAATTTATAAAAACACAGTTAAGAGAAAGTAGAGATAAGAAAATGGAAGAGTTGGATAACGGATTTGGAATCTACTCACCAAATTCAAATTGGATAAATGAAAGTGTAGATAGAAGCAATAAAACTGATTTTATACACAACTTATAATTGTTTTCAACATTTCAATTCGAAATTGAAAGATTAAAGTTGATTGATACTGACAACTAAAGGACATCGATAATAGCAAAAATTATATATACACGACAAACTAGGTGCCTCGTCATTTATGGCGGGGCACTTTTTAAAGGTTTTATGGGACTAATTTTTACAAATCGGATAAAGTGGAATTAATTTAAAGTGGGAATATTAAAGATTGTAAATCAATCCATTTTATTCCCATTATATTTCCATAATTTATTCATCTTCACGTCCTTTTTCTTCAAGCGGCAAACTATTAAAATATTCTCTTGATTCAATTGCTTTCAAATCAATTATGATACAGAATATTTGCCATAGACAAAATACAGAATACCCAAACAGAAATAGGCTGCATCCAAGACTAAGTGATTTAAATAGCCAAAGGTCGCTTTTAAAATTTGGTAGCCTTAGAATGTAATAAACAAGAATCATGATAACGCTTAATATCAGTGACCCAAATATCCTAATGACTTGCCTTTTCGGTGATAGTAAATTAATATCACGTTGTGCCTTCAACTTTTGTAGATTATGCTTTTTAAACGTTTCAAGCACAGTATTACGACTATCCTTATTTTGCCCTTTAATTTTTTTATGACTCTGCAACATTAAATTATCAAGGTGCTTTACCTTTTCAACATTTCTTTTTCTATGCTTGTCAATACCATCCGTAAAAATTCCAATTAGTAAAGTGATTGCAGGAGCAACAAAACCCAATACTGCAATAATCATTCTGCTATATAAATCTACAATGTCTTTCAAATTTCTAGATAGTAATTAATTATTCAAAAAGTTAAATGATGTGAAAATATCATAATATTAATCTTAATATTTAAATCATGCTAAGTTAGATTTGTGTGGTATGTGAAATTTAGAAATTAAATAATGGAAAAAACTTTGGCTAAAAAAAAAGACCATGATAATTAAATCACGGTCTTTTTTGTTGGGTTACCAGGATTCGAACCTAGACAGACAGAACCAAAAACTGTAGTGCTACCATTACACAATAACCCAATCCTTGTACCTCTTTTTTAAAGGGAGTGCAAAAATAGGGGTGACAGACTATTTAAACAAATTTTTCTTTCATTTTTCCTTAAAAAAGTAAAAATATTTTATATCCCTTCAAACCATTTCAGCGAAAATAAAAAGCATCGTCTCCTACAAATCCCTCTAATTTGATAAAAAAATCAATCGATATATTTAAAAGAAACTGAGATGGCTTTTTATTGAAAATAAAGCACTTATTTACAAATTCACTTTCAAACATTTTTCGCAGCCTAAAACAATAGTTAGTGTAACGAAACTAGCAGAAAAAAAGTAATACTGATTGCTTTAAACAAAGAGCGTTGCAATTCTTTTTATGTGAGAAACAAAAACTTTAATCTATCAAATCTTAAAGAACTAAAAATGGAATCTAAATAAAATTTACCCCCTTATCAGTACTTTATTTTACACCGAAACAAAAGTAAAGTCATTCATTCAATTTATTAAATGGGTTTGGAGTGGAATTTGAAAAACTATTCTATTTTTATAATTCTTAGTCTTTTCAATACAAATAAAAGTCGCCCCCTTTTGTCTTACTTCCTATATTCAGTTGTACAAAACTAACTTATGCAATTACTTTACTGATAATGATACTTACAGGACCACGTTCATGATGCTTATTTTCATAGCTACCTCTCATGTAGCATGTCTTACCAACATCACTTGACTTGAATTGAATAATATGCTTGGCTGTCGATACATATATTCCATTTCCAAATACTATTTCGGCATCTGCAATATCAGGTTCACCTATAAATGTTTCAAAAAACAAGATGTGCCCCTTAGGCATAGCCGTAGAATTTGGGGTGGTTGGATTGAGAATTTCAACTGTAATTTGCAAATAGTCCACATGCTCGATAGCAATGTGAGCACTAAAAGTGACAATTAAGATACGATGCCCTTTTCCTTTTTCAATAATATTTAAAATTCTTTTATCATCATCTGTAAATGTAGAATTTGGAACATCTGAAACAAGGATATTCAAGCCCTCTTTTATTTGACCTATATACATGTTATTGTCTTCGGTCACAAAGGAAGTACATTGTCTTCGGTCGATATATTTTTTTCTATTTGTGTCAAACAATTCTTTTTTGCCTGTTACATAATCTAAATCTTGAGTCTTATTGCCAAATCTTTTTTGATTATCCTTGTCTATAATGTAAGGAACTGAAACATCAAATGAATCACTTACTTCGTTTATCTTTCTTGAAAACCTCATTGTTTGTTTCATAAAAACTATTTTTTTAAATAAAAATTAATCGTAATTGTGTTTTTCGTGAATCTCCACGATAACTTCAGCAATATTGACGAGACTTACATGCATGTTCATGAAACCTCTGTGAATATTTGTATATGAACCGTGCATCTTCACGAAAACTCCGTTAATGATTACGGATGGAGCGTGAATGTTTACGAACGATTCGTAAAGATGCATGGAACCTACATGTACATTTACGAAAGACTCGTAAACATTGCTGAAAATCTATCAACCAGCCCTTAATAACCCTTTATAATGATGAACAGTAGCGATTTGAGAGAAGAAAGAAAAGATGTAGGGTTTTACAATTCGATAGAGACAAGAGTGATATTCGCCTTTTCCCAATAAAGGTTTTTTGACGTTTGCAATCACTTTAATTATTAACACAATGCGAAATGATGCTATTAAAAGGAAACCACCAAATAAACTTTGACTTATTTTGGATTTATGGCAAAATAGTTACCTCAACTATATTTTTATTGTAAAAAACATACTGTATTGAACAAATAATCATAAGAATTATAATACTTTGAAGATAATTATCTGAGAATTGTCTTCATCAAAAACTTTATACTCATTGTTTTTTCTTTGCTTTCATCGTGGTCTAAATTTATGAGTAAATACAAATCGCATATTAGGATTAGTTTCTCTAAGTTTTGATTTCATTATTATTGATGGATTTATTAACCTGTAAACAAGTAGAGATCCTACTTGATGCAAAGAGGAAAATAATATTAACGCAAGATTTTTAGTTATTTAACTATTCTATGTACTTTTAGCGCCAATTATTCATAACAGGCAGCGCAAGTAAAATATGTAGTATCATATTTTTGTGAGCATTGTAAAACAATTATATCAATTGACGGAGTATGAACTCATAAAAGGTTGTATCGAGCAAGATTCGAACAAACAGAGGATGCTTTTTGAACAATATTCAGGAGTATTTATGTCTGTTTGTTTGCGTTATGCCATTGATACATTCGAGGCGGAAGACATGCTTCAAGAAGGGTTCATTAGGATATTTAATCATTTACATCAATTTAAATTTGAAGGTTCATTCGAGGGCTGGATGAGGCGTATTGTTGTTAATGTCTGTTTGAAACATTTGCAAAAAAGAAAAATACAATTTAAGGAATTGGAAGTTGAATCATCAAATGAAGTCCATATCAATCCGTATGTTTTCAGTAGTGTTGGACAAGATGAATTAATAAAATTAATCAATGAATTGCCAGACGGATACCGTATGGTTTTCAATTTAAATGTTATTGAGGGTTATAGTCATGAAGAAATTGCTGTTTTGTTGGGCATACAAGCAAGTACTAGTCGAAGTCAATTGGTAAAAGCAAGAAAAATGTTGCAAAACCGTATTATTCACCTTGAAAAAATTGCAGTATGACAAACGAAAATTCTTTTGATAGACAAATAAAGGATAGCTTATATAATTATAAGAGTTCAGTTCCTTCAAATTTATGGGAAAAGATTGAGGCAGATAAAAGAATGAGAAAGACTATTCCATTTTGGAAAAGGGGTTATTTTCTATCCGCAATACTTTCTTTAATAGCAATATCATTTATTGCGGGCTATTTTCAAGAAACTGCTGAGAAAAAGGCTAGTTCGACTGAAACGACTAAAGGAATTGATGTTTCTAGCTCTAATGAATCAAATAAGTCTGTTACTATTGACCATTCAAAAATTGTCATCAGCAACAAATTAATGGAAGAAAAGAAAGCTGTTACAAATAATAATATGACTACTCAAACTGCTCAGCTTGAAAATAGTAAAAAAGACAAAGTAGATATCATTTCTAACGAAAATAAATCAGCTGTCTCTATACAATCTAATACTACAATTTCAAAATCATTAGTAGAAAATAGCAATATTAAAAATAGTCAGATAAGTAAAACTAATAATAGAAGTGAAATCAAAAAGGTTGATGTTTTAACGAATAGAACAATAGGTAATAGTCATAATTCAAGCATTGTACCAAATAATCAACCAATTCTAGATTCAAAGTCAAACTCTTATGTCTTAAATGCTAAAAGGAATGCATCAGATATTGTGGCAATTGGAAAAGATTTACCTACAAAGAATAGTGAATCTTTGAAAGGAAGTGATACTAAGCAATCTAATGAAGTGATTTCA
>CANCKV010000258.1 GCA_947378615.1 Chitinophagaceae bacterium
TTATGAATAAAACTAGGTTATAAGGAAGGTAATACTTATAGTGAAGATGAAGTAGTAGAAATAATAAAATCGTGGTCATGATAATTTGAGTAATCAAAAAAATACTGACATCAGAAATTAAAAAGATAATAGAAGAATAAATAATGCTAAATAGAAAAAAGAGTCCCAAGATAATAGATGCGGTAGAATTGAACCTGCAATTGAAACCCTTTACCAAATTCACCCTAGATAATGGCGTTGAAGTATATAGTATTCATGCGGGTGCACAGGAAGTAGTCATGGTGGAAATGGTATTCTTTGCTGGCAATTGGTATGAAGAGAAAAATGTAGTGGCTGCTAGTACTAATTTCATGTTGAAGAACGGTACTCAACAGAAGAAGGCATTTGCTATTAATGAACATTTCGAATTTCATGGTGCATACCTAAACAGGGGTTGTCATAATGAGACTGCCACTATGACCTTACATACGCTAGGGAAACATATTCCTAAATTATTGCCTGTCATGGCAGAATTATTGACCGATAGTATCTTCCCAGAAGATGAATTGGCCATCTATAAGCAGAATCAAAAGCAACGGTTATCAATAAATCTAAAGAAGTGTGATTTTGTTGCAAATAGGTTGATTGATGAATATCTATTTGGCTACAACCACCCGTATGGAAAATACTCTTCTGCAGAACATTACGACAACATCAATACAGAGGACTTAAAAGCATTTTACCAACAGTTTTATACGAATGGTAAATGTATCATATTTGTTGCTGGCATTCTTCCTGCTGATATTCAGGAGCAAATAAATAGTGCTTTTGGTCATTTACCTTTCAATACTAAACCGTTGCCTTCGATTGATTATAAGGCAAATCCTTTTGTAGAGAAAAAACATCAAATCACGAATGATGTGAATGGAGTACAGGCTGCAATTCGTATTGCCCGTCCTTTTCCTAGCCGTCATCATCCTGATTTTTCAAAAGTGCAGGTGTTGAACAACCTTTTTGGAGGTTTCTTTGGCTCGAGGTTAATGAGTAATATCCGCGAAGATAAGGGCTATACTTATGGGATTCAATCGTATTTGCAAAACTTAATTCAACAATCCGCTTGGATGATTAGTACCGAGGCAGGTAGAGATGTTTCTGCAGCAACTATCAGCGAGGTATATAAGGAAATGGCAAGAATTAAAACAGAACCGATTCCTGATGATGAAATAAACCTAGTTCGAAATTATATGATGGGCAGTTTATTGAATGATTTGGATGGGCCTTTTCAAATTATTTCCCGTTGGAAAAGCTATGTATTAAATGGTTTGGATGAGAGTTATTTCAATCGGGCGATTCATACTATCAGAACCGTTACATCGGAAGAATTACAGGAAATGGCAAATAAGTATATGATAGAGGAAGAGTTTTATGAATTAGTGGTCATTTAAGCGCACATTACTAGTTATATTTTTATAAAGAAGACGTATTCGCATGATTTAATAGGAATGATTGATATATTCGTTCATTAAATTTTACATTATGAATATTGCTGCCATTAGAAAAGAGTATAAACTCAAGTCCTTGTTAGAATCCGAAGTTGCAGCAGATGCAATTGAACAATTTTCCATTTGGTGGAAAGATGCCCTTGATAGTAATATAGACGAAGTGAATGCAATGACTGTTGCAACCGCATCAAAAGAAGGTATTCCTTCTGCTAGGGTAGTACTACTAAAAGGATTTGATGAGCATGGTTTTGTTTTCTTTACCAATTATCACAGTGCTAAAGGACAAGAAATTGCTGAAAATAAACATGCGAGTCTGCTATTTTTCTGGAAAGAACTCGAAAGACAAGTTCGGATAAATGGGTTTTTAGAAAAAATTGATGACACAGCTAATGATGAATACTTTAAAAGCCGTCCTTATGGAAGTCAAATTGGTGCTTGGAGTTCTCCGCAGAGCAAAGTAATTGAAAATCGAGATGTGCTTGATGCGAATGTAGAAAAGTATCAAGCTCAATTTGGCAATAATGTACCTAGACCTACACATTGGGGAGGGTATATTTTAAGACCAAAATCAATTGAGTTTTGGCAAGGAAGAACAAGCCGACTACACGATAGATTGAAATATTCATTAGAAGGGAATAATTGGAGAATTGAGCGATTAGCTCCCTAAATGAAGTTATAAATTATAATATTAGCTTAAAATCTCAAAATAAAAAGGATTATTTTGTATTTATGAATAGTAATTGTTAACTACTATTTATATTGCCCCCCTATTTTATTTATATGCGAACTTCATTTATGGCGGTACGGGTGATTGTATTCTTTCTTTTGATTTCTTTTTCTGCAAAATCTCAATTGCAAGAAACTTTTTCTCACAATGGTGAATATGGAATTTCAGTTGGATTAGGACATTATTTTGGAGATTTAGACCCGAATGTGGCACTTGACCATTCTAAATTTGCTTTCGGGGCATTTTATGCAAAGCAATTTGGTAATTATGTAAGTTTAAGGGCAAGTGCCAATTATGTTGCTTTAGGGTATTCAGATGCTTACAGCAATAATTTATGGCAAAGGCAACGTAATCTTAGCTTTAATTCGGATGTTTGGGAATTCAGTTTAAGTGGCAACTTTAACTTCTTTAAATTTTTTCCTGCGATTGAAGAATATAGGTTTACTCCTTACTTAAGTTTAGGAATCGGTGCGATGACATTTAATCCTTATACCTATTATAATGGATATAAATATTTTCTTCGGTCAATAAAAACAGAGGGGCAATCGTCTCAGTATAGCAATGTTGCTATTATTGCTCCATTAGGAATGGGTGTAAAATATAATATCACCGACGATATGAATGTTTTTGCGGAGTTAAATTATAGATTTACTTCCACAGGTTATCTTGACGATGTTTATGGAACCTATGCATCTCCAAATACTTTTACAAATCAAACTTCCTTAGAACTTCAAGATAGAAGTTACGAATATAAAATTTATCATAAAGAGGGGCAACAAAGGGGTAATAGCAGAAACGATTCTTATGCTACACTTCAAGTAGGAATTTCATTCAATATTGAGGGTTATCACTGCCCATTCAAACCTAAGTACTAATATGCCCCCTAGTAACTGAGGATAAAGTGTTACTGAAAAGCTATTCCGGAGAAATTAGTAAGGAAGTATGTTGACTGATGATGCACTTGTTTTTTGAAGGGAGATGCTTCAAATTAAAACCTTTGTTTGAGTTGAGTACAGTCTTTAGGAAGATCCCCGATGAATAACTTGACATGAAGTTATTTTAATTCTTCAAAATATTTTTTTAAAGAATCATCCACCGCTAAAGTTCAAGAACTCGCTGATTTCATTTGCTCCATGAAAGTCATCTATAATAATAGAATATCTATTCATATTGTGATCTTATCAACGTACCCTATTTGTGGGAAGTCTTCTTTTATAAAGTTCAAAAGTCAAACAAAAGGATTTATTCCTGCTCTAAAGCCCTCCAAGTAAAAAGCCTACATCATTTAAAAAGACTTGAAAAAAGGAGTCAAACAAATAATTATTCATTTATCAAGAATTATCCACTAGAGCAAGGATACCATCCTATTTTGACATTGCTTTTAAGTCGTCTTTTTTGGAAATAACATTATTTACTTCCATACCAGCAAAGAGGACAGCAAATAAACCATGTGTATCATTATCGTAATAGGGGCGGTTAATATAATAATTTACATCCTCAGAACACATGGAACCCATACAAATATCGTGTACTGTACCATCTTTATCTATCCTTGATTTTATGGCATCCCAAGCCTTTATTACTTTAGGTTTATAAGTATTTGCATCAAGCCAACCATTACTTACACCACGAGCAATTGCCATTGTGAAAATAGCAGTGCCTGAAACTTCTTCCTTCGAATCTTTTCTATCAATTACATTATACCAAAAGCCATTTTCATTCTGATATTTAGCTATTGCCTCTACATGTTCCCTAAAATGCTGCAATATTGCCTTGTATTTGGGATGATTTTTAGGTAAATGAAGAAGCACTTCGGTAGTAGCCCAAATTCCCCATCCATTTGCCCTAGACCAATGAGGCAATTTTACACTCTTATTTGAATATTTTGCATGACAATATAGATGTGCCGTACTGTCCCAAACCTCTTTATTAAAGTTTAAAACTTGGTTTGCAGCGTCATCCTGTAGTTTCTTTTTTAATGCTATATCATCAGTATATAAAGAGGCTTGTACTAAAAAAGGAATTCCCATGAACATATCATCTACCCAAGTAGTATATTTTTCAGGAGATAATCTAGTAAATATGTTAGTTCCTGGCATACGCAATTGCCCATCTTCTGCATATTGAATCATTTTATCGACAAATTTCTTATACGCATCACGGTTTTCGAAATTATCATTGCTTTCTAGACGATAAACTAAAGGTAAAGACGGAGCTAAAGTAAAATCAAGCAAGGGGACACCTAGAATTTCTTTATTAGCAGAGCTGTCAGCATTCAATTTTTTTACCTGATAGTTTACAAATGGGATTCCATCCAAATGAAAATTACAATAATTGAATGCATAATTACTAAATCTTGAATCTCCTGTCATCTGAGCGAGCTTTTCCATCGCCCAAGCAGTACCACCATTATGATAATTCCAATTATAACTTGTACCCCATTTCTTTTGATTTATCATTCCACCTAATATTTCAACCTTAGGTATTGTCCAAGTGATCAATTCGTCAGAACCTTGGTACATATAACCAAAACTGACATTATTTTCAGGTTCATAAATAGTATTTATTCCTTTTCTGTCAGGATTATCAAAAGGACCTACTACTAACCAATTAGAAATATTTGCAACAGATTTGTCTATATATTTCATATTCGCTAACCCAATTGCAGGATAATTAATCCCTTTTGATAGAATAGCTCCATTAGTAGAAGGGGGTTGGATAAATACTTTCCATTCCTTTCCAGCTGTTTCGGATTTAATAAGTAATCTATTTTGCCCTTTTTGTAGAGAGAGTTTGCAATGATTATTCATTTTTACACTTCTCTCTTCAAACTGAAGGTTAATATTCCTATCGCCTTGTTTATCATACACAAGTTTTGAGTTCAGCCATATTTTACATCCGTCATTATGCTCAATCTCAATATCCATATCCATTTTTTCATTTGCAGTTAATAAAGTAGTGGCATACGCAACAACAGATTTTCCTAAACCAAAGGTTCTACCAAAATCAACCGTTTGTATTCCATTAAACGTTTTATTTGGAGTACTTAAAGATAATTGATATTTGAAAGGAGTTTCTGTAACTAATTTATTGCCTATGAGCTTTAATACTTCTAATGGAGATTCAATAGCAACAACGTTTTTTTGTGCGTATGATTGAGTAATAATAAATGAAATAGCAATAATAGAAATGCAAGAAATAGTTACTTTCTTTAATCTAGTAAATAAAGTTAACTTGGTGTGTAAATCAAGAAGTAAAAAAATATGTCTCATTGTAAATCGTTAGACTGTTCGAAAATAAAAAATAAAGGACGTAAAAATTATTAAAATGTATTTGTCTAATTGATGCAAATAATTGGTTTAATCTACCAATTTGAACTTATGAACAATAATTTGGTCAATTAGAACTATTTTTTCTAACGAAAGAAATAAAAATAAGTTACTAGACCCTAAAATCTT
>CANCKV010000259.1 GCA_947378615.1 Chitinophagaceae bacterium
ACGAAAGCTGCGGAAGCGGAGGGTAATGCTATTAAGATATCTGCCGAAGCAGAGAAAGAAGCTGCAAGATTGCGTGGACAAGGCGTTGCATTGTTCAGAGAAGAAGTAGCACGTGGTATGAGTCAGGCAGCAGAACAAATGAAAGAGGCCAATTTGGATACCAATGTAATCCTATTTAGTATGTGGACTGAAGCTATCAAGAATTTTGCAGAACTAGGTAGTGGCAATGTAATCTTTTTGGATGGTAGTGCAGAAGGAATGGATAAAACCATGAAACAAATTATTGGTATGATGAAAATGAAGGAGAGGGATTCGGATCACTCAATTTCAAAAAAATAATTTATACGTACAAATGCGGCTCAGAATTAATCTTCTGAGCCGCATTTTTTTAATCATCTAAGCAATGTTAGGCAGCATCAAAACAAATAATAAAATTTTACCACATAGAGTGAAATGAAGGGTTTATGTTTCTGGTTATATAACTGTTAGAAAAAAGAAAAAGCTAAACACATAGGCTCATAGCCACATAGAAAGGACATAGCTTTTTTATATTTTTTAGAAAAAGAAGGTCACAGAGGAATCCTACTTCGTAGCATTAGGAACGACTTTCTGAAAAGAAGTTATATAGTAGACACAATAGGCTCACAGAATTTTATTCTGGTTTAGATAAGAAAACATAGAAAAAAAGTTTCACTTTTTTACACTCGAGTCTATGTGAACTTAAAGTGAAACGCTTTTACCTTATTTATTATTTTCTTTGTGCCTTATGTGGTAAAAATCTTTTAATTATTTTTTGAACTTGCGTAAAGTAAGTTAAGTAAGGTTTTTTAGTAATTGAACTACTCTATGAAATGAATAAAATACCTATACATATTCTATTATTTAAAAATAAATTAAACAGATTATTTATCTACTATTTTAAACCAAATGATTCAATTTCTTAAATCCCCTGCTTTCAATATCACTAATAATAGTTTTCTTTGCAAGTATGAATATTAATAATAGTATAGAACTTTTTTCCCGTGCACAGGCTTCTATTCCTGGCGGTGTTAATTCGCCTGTTCGTGCTTTTAAAAGTGTAGGAGGCACTCCTTTATTTATCAAAAAGGCGAAGGGTGCTTACCTATACGATGCCGATGACAATCAATATATAGATTATATCGCTTCATGGGGACCGATGATTTTGGGTCATGCCTTCGAACCTGTCATTAAGGCAATTCAGGAACAGGCTGTTTTTTCCACTTCTTATGGTGCGCCAACAGAATTGGAAATCAAAATGGCAGAATTGATAAAGTCGATGGCACCAAATGTAGATTTGATCCGTATGGTCAGTAGTGGAACGGAAGCTTGTATGAGTGCTGTGAGGGTTGCAAGGGGTTATACTGGGCGAAATAAGATTATTAAGTTTGAGGGTTGCTATCACGGTCATGCGGATAGTTTCTTAGTAAAGGCAGGAAGTGGTGTGGCAACTTTCAATATTCAGGCAGTTCCCGGTGTGACAGCAGGGGTGGCAAATGATACCCTTACTTGTGCCTATAACGATTTGGAGGCAGTAGAATTGTTGGTAAAAGAGAATCCGAATCAAGTGGCTGCCATCATAGTGGAGGCAGTTGCAGGAAATATGGGTTGTATTCTTCCGAAAGAAGGATTTCTGAAAGGACTTAGGAGAATTTGTGATGAACATAATATAGTGTTGATATTCGATGAGGTGATGACCGGTTTTCGCTTGGCACTCGGTGGTGTACAGGAGAAACTAGGTATTGATGCAGACTTAGTTACTTACGGAAAAGTGATTGGTGCCGGAATGCCTGTAGGTGCTTTTGGTGGTAAGAGGAAGTTTATGGAAGTGGTTTCTCCTTTGGGTAACGTTTATCAGGCAGGGACCTTGAGCGGTAATCCAATTGCGATGATTGCAGGATATACTTTATTGTCAATCCTGAAAGACAATCCTGAAATTCTGAAAGAACTAGATGCAAAAACTTTGTACTTAAAAGAAGGTCTCGATAAGGTATTGAAGTCTTCAGGAACACCTTACGTCATCAATCATTTAGGTTCGATGATTAGCATACACTTTAGTGAACAACCTGTTACTGATTTTGCAAGTGCTGCGGCTGCTAACAACGATTTATTTAAGAAATTCTTCCATGCCATGTTGAATCGTGGTATTTATCTTCCACCGAGTGCCTTTGAAAGTTGGTTTTTGAATAATGCCTTGAGTTACGAAGACTTAGATAAGACAATTGCTGCTGCCGCAGAGAGCCTGAAAGAGATATTGTAGTCTAAGGAGTTGTACGTTATATGTTGTACGTTATAAGTTATAAGTAAAAAAAACCTTAATAGTGATATAGGCTGTTTCATTTAATTTTGTTTGCATTCCTTAAATATGTTTTATTAAGCTCATTCTGAACATAAAGGAAGGTTTCGCTTTGAGCGAAGCCTTCCTTTAATTAACGACTATATCAAAACCCTATGTTTTAAATACTTCCCCCTTATCATTTCGATTGGTACGTTTTTTTTCCTTTATTTCCTTCTATTTTCTCAGTTATTGAAAACCATAAAATAAATTATTCAATTGTGGTGGACAAATAGGAAAAAAAGATAACTTTATTGTTCAAATAAATGCTTTAGTATGAAGATTTCTTTTCATGGTGCTGCCCGTACAGTTACAGGTTCAAAGCATCTACTCACCCTCAGTAATAATAAAAAGATTTTGTTGGATTGTGGTTTGTTTCAAGGTATGGGACAAAATACGAATGCCCTCAATGCAGAGTTTGGCTTTAATGCTGCGGAAATAGACCATTTGATACTCTCTCATGCCCACATTGACCACTCTGGTTTGATTCCCAAATTAGTGAGAGAAGGGTTTAAGGGTACTATTCATTGCACACCTGCTACCGTTTCACTTGCAGGTGTTTTATTAGAAGATTCGGCCGTCATACAACGCGATGATACTGTCTTTCTTAACAAGAAAAGATTAACAACAGGATTGCCCCCTATTCAACCTTTATATACAGAAGATGATGTAAAAGCGACGATGCATCTTTTTAAACCTGTAGAATATGGTGTATGGGCTAAAGTATGTGAGGAAGTTAGTGTACTATTTACCGATGCAGGTCATATAATAGGAAGTGCTGCAGTGAACTTGGCAATAAAAGAAAATGGGAAAGAATCACATCTTACGTTTACCGGAGATGTAGGCCGATATCGGGATGTAATTCTAAAATCACCTGAACCATTTCCTCAAGCAGATTATATAATATGTGAGAGTACTTATGGCAATAGCCTACACGACCCTATCAACGATACTATCAATACCCTACATCATTGGATTGAAGAAACTTGTGTGCATAAAAAAGGCAATCTGATAATACCTGCTTTCAGTGTTGGAAGAACTCAAGAATTGCTTTTTTACATGAATCAATTGGTATTGGAAAAAAGAATGCCGAAGGTTAAAGTATATGTTGATAGTCCATTGAGTTCTAAAGTCACAGAGATAGTGAAAGACTATTCAAAATACTTCAATAATAGGATTCATAAGCTGATGCAAATAGATGAAGACCCATTCGATTTTCCCGGATTAGAGTTTACTGCTAGTGTGGAAGAAAGTAAGGCCATCAATTTTTTGACTAAGCCCTGTATTATTTTAGCTGCGAGTGGGATGGCAGATGCCGGAAGAATAAAACATCATATCGCCAATAATATCAACGATAAAAAGAATACTATACTCATAGTTGGTTATTGCGAACCCTTCTCTTTAGGTGGTAAATTAATGAACGGAGCAAAGAAAGTTCGTATTTATGGGGAAGAACATAAGGTAGTTGCTGACGTTAAAGTAATGCGTAGCCTTAGTGCGCACGGCGATTACGACGATTTGAGTCAATTTTTATCTTGTCAGGAGGTGAAGAAAGTTAAGAAGTTCTTTATTGTACATGGGGAATATGAAGTACAGCAACATTTTCAAGAAAGATTATTTAGAAAAGGATTTGCAGATGTGGTCATTCCTAAAATACATGAAGAGTTTGGACTCGGGTAATGCAAAAGAAAAAGGCTACCTAAAAATTGATAGCCTTTTCATTTATATTTATTACTCACAATTAACCAAGCTTTTCAACTTGCATATAATTCAATTCAACAGGTGTACTTCTACCAAATATCTTAACAGTAACCTTCAATTTCTTCTTCTCATCATTGATTTCTTCAATAACTCCATTGAAATCATTGAATGGACCTTCAATAATCTTGATGGTTTCTCCGATAATAAATGGCTCATTGATAGTAACTCCTTGATCATTCATCTCATCTACCTTACCAAGCATCTTGTTAACCTCAGACTTTCTAAGAGAGATAATGTTTCCTTTGCTTCCCTTTCCATCAGTCAAAAAGTGCATCACATTAGTCACATTCGTTACACTTTGAACAATATCATCGTGTAATTTTCCGTCAAAAACCTCTAAGAAAATATAACCGGGATAAAGGTTCTTTTCTCTCATCAATTTCTTCCCGTTCTGAACCTTATAAATTTTTTCAGTAGGTAGAAAAACTTGCTTGATAATATTAGTCCAACCGTTTCTGCTGATATCCTTATCCAAATATTCCTTAATACTCTTTTCTTTTCCACTAACAACTCTCAGAGCATAATACTTAGTATTATCCAACGGGGCTTCTGCCACTTCTGTATTAGCTACTGTTACTTCTTCCATAGTTGTTATTACTTAAATAATGAGTAAATCAGCTTTAGTAATTGATTTGTACTAAAGTCCATAATCCAAACCATCCCTGTGATGATAACCGTAGCCACCAAAACAATTGCTGTACTCTGTTGTAATTGCAACCACGTAGGCCAAGTCACCTTTTCTACCAATTCCTGATAGCTATCTTTAAAATATGCAGATATTTTATTCATGGTAAATAAATTAATCAGACTATTGCTAGTCGTCCGTTTTTGAGAAAACACTTCTCAAATTGATTGCACGGGCACTAGGATTCGAACCCAGATCAAAGGTTTTGGAGACCCGTATGCTACCATTGCACTATGCCCGTGTAAAAAAACCAGCTAATTAACGAGATGTTAATTAGCTGGATATAAAAAAAGTATGATAAATAAATTATTTAATCACCTCAGTAACTTGACCAGCTCCTACTGTACGACCACCCTCACGGATAGCGAACTTAAGACCTTTTTCCATTGCGATTGGTTGAATCAACTTAACCATCAATGTAACGTTATCGCCTGGCATTACCATTTCAGTTCCTTCAGGTAGTGTACACTCTCCAGTTACATCCGTAGTACGGAAGTAGAACTGAGGACGGTATTTGTTGAAGAAAGGAGTGTGACGTCCACCTTCGTCTTTTGATAAAACGTAAACTTCACCTTTAAACTCAGTATGTGGAGTAATAGATTTTGGTTTACAAATTACCATACCACGACGGATTTGGCTCTTTTCAATACCACGTAATAATAGACCTGCATTATCACCTGCTTGACCTTCATCCAATAATTTCTTGAACATTTCAACACCTGTAACAGTTGAAGTCAATGGAGTTTCCATCAAACCTACGATTTCAACTGCTTCACCAACTTTGATAATACCACGCTCGATACGACCTGTAGCAACAGTTCCACGACCAGTTATTGAGAATACATCTTCAACAC
>CANCKV010000260.1 GCA_947378615.1 Chitinophagaceae bacterium
CCCGTTAATTTCATAATTATTGACTTTTGATAGGTTAGAACATGATTCTTTATGGAATTAGCATGATATAAATCATTGTTTAGTTAATAAAAAAGCACTACCCTTGTTTTGTATTATTCTTTTTATTAATTTGTAAAACAGGTAAAATGAGGGTTGATTATAGCCTTTTTACGATAGAAAATGCGTGGAGTAGGTGACTTTTAAATTGAACTTAGATTTTGGTGCTTTTCAGAAAATGAGGTTGTAAATTATATTAATGTCGTGATAATTAAACCTAACATGTAAAAAAATAGTTAGTCAATACTATATAAAAATTTATGTAGTTGATACTTTCATTTCATTGGAAAAGCTGTTTTTCGTAAAGGTCGACTCCAAGCTAAGACTTGCTTATCTTATATATTAATAGTAATCTGCGTATAAAATACAATATTGTTATCACTTATCTATTTATTATCAAAATAATTATTAACATGTCAACTCATTTTGCAGAAATTTCATATAAATTTGCTTAATTATTAAAAGTTAACAAATGAGACCTATTAATATACTACATATAGATGACAGCGAAGGTGACATTATGTTGATGCAGCACGCCTTTGAAGAAGCTAATTTTTCACATTCACTTGCTATTGCAAAGAATGGCTATGAGGCATTACTTTATTTACATAATATAGGTCCTAATAGAGATTGTGTAATTCCTGATTTAATACTATTAGATATTAATATGCCTTTGGTTGATGGATATGAAGTGTTAGATACGATTAAGAATGACGAAAAAACCAAACATATTCCTGTTATCATGTTTACAACTTCTTCATCGGAAAAAGATATTTTGAAATCCTATCAAAAACATGTAAATAGTTATGTTGTGAAACCTGAAAATCTAGATGACCTTACAGATGTTGCCAAATCAATTCAAGCCTTTTGGGTAAAGACGGCCTCTCTTCCATGAAATTGACTGAAAAGAATTAAAATAAATAAAAAAGAAGCAACCTAAATGAATAAGGTTGCTTCTTTTTTTGTATCAATAATTAATGTTGAACGTTTTTATAATGTATGGAAGATGCATTCCGTAATTGTTCTGCTGCCCATTCTGGAGTAACATCACGTTGAGGATTGCAAAGCATTTCATAACCTACCATGAACTTTTTCACAGTTGCTGAGCGCAATAAAGGTGGATAAAAATGCATGTGCCAATGCCACTCATTATGTTCGCCATCATTTACAGGTCGTTGATGCATTCCTCCTGAATAAGGAAAGGATACATTGAATAGGTTGTCATACTTAATTAATATCTTCTTCAAAATAATACTCAAAGCCTGTTTTTCTTCCTTTGTAAACTCTGTAATATCTCTCACATGACGCTTACTAATTAATAAAGTTTCAAAAGGCCAAACTGCCCAAAAAGGAACCACAACAGCAAAATGTTCATTTTCTTCTACCACCCTTTCCTTTTGTTCTAGTTCAAGTTTTAGATAATCAGTTAATATGCTTCTCTTTCGCATATTATAATAATTGGCAAGTTGCTTAGTTTCCTTTTCTATTTCAACAGGGATGTCATCCGAAGACCATATCTGCCCATGAGGATGTGGGTTACTACAACCCATTATTTCTCCCTTATTCTCAAAAATCTGTATATATTTAATATATTCATGTGACGCTAAGGAGATAAATTCTTCCTGCCACAAGTCAATTACTTTTTCAATAGCCTTTTCTTCCATCAAGGGCAAAGTAAGATTGTGCTTTGGTGAAAAACTAATAACACGACAAATTCCCTTCGAACTTCTTGCTTGTAACAAGGACTCAATATTGATTTTTCCTTCAGGGGTATCGGACAACAATGATGAATAGTCATTTGTAAAAACAAAGGAATCTTCATAATCAGGATTCTTTGTTCCATCTGCCCTTTCATTTCCTGGACATAAATAACATTTTTCATCATATTCAGGTCTATTATCCTGTGGTAATGTCTCCACTTTTCCCTGCCAAGGACGTTTTGTACGATGTGGACTTACTAAAACCCATTCTCCAGTCAATAGGTTTAATCTTTTGTGTGGATGTTGTTTGAAATCAAAATTCATTATATATTATTTAATGTATAAACTAATAATTTAAAGTTGTACGTTATAAGTCATAAGTAATGAAACGTTGTTGATTTTAAATACTCATAACTCATTAGTCGAAAATACTAACTCTTAAATCGAGCGCAATAAACAAAACTTATTGCATAATAATGATGATATTAATTAGCTAATACTCTATTTGCAATATTCTATTCGAAAATCTTTGATGTAAAGCAATAAGATTTTATAAAAAAGATGTAAGGAGCAATTTTAAAATTTCATACCTATATAATAATATAAAAGAGTTATAGTTAAGAAAAACGATAACGTTTTTTGATAAAATAATCTATAAACTAATTTCTATTGGAAATATCATGAGTAGAATCAACTATTATTTTTTCATTGTTTGACTAATGTCAGTATCTGAACCAAAAAATAGTTGCAATTTTACACCCGAAAATAAAGGACAAAAATTGCAGTAAAAAAAGATAAACTGCGAAATTATTTAACAAAAAATAGACAATTTATGTATCAAGAAACAAAATTCCCATTTCAGCAGGTATCTCCCGCAAGAGCTGAACTAGAAAGTTGGGTAAACAGTATCGGGAATCATTGCGAAGCGGAAGCTGTAAAATGGTGTGATGGCACAAAAGAAGAATATGATGGTCTTTGTCAGTTGTTAGTAGAAAAGGGAACTTTTATAAAACTTAATCAAGAAAAGCGCCCAAATAGCTTTGCTTGTTTTAGTGACCCAAGTGATGTGGCTCGTGTTGAGGATAAAACTTTTATTTGTAGTCGTAGAAAAGATGATGCGGGACCTACAAATAACTGGATGGATCCTAAGGAAATGAAAACGTTATTGAACGACCTAATGCAAGGTTCCATGAAGGGTCGTACCTTATATGTTATTCCTTTCTGTATGGGGCCTGTTGGATCTCCTTATGCAAGATATGGTGTTCAATTGACTGATTCTGAATATGTGGTCATCAATATGCACATCATGACCCGTATGGGAAATGACATTTATCCTTATTTGCAAAAAGGGGAATATGTAAAATGTTTGCATACAGTTGGTGCGCCATTAAATGAAGATCAAGCAGATACAAAATGGCCTAATAATCCTAAAACAAAATACATTTCACACTTCCCAGAAGAGAGATTGATCATTTCTTATGGTAGTGGTTATGGTGGAAATGCGTTGATGGGCAAAAAATGTTTTGCATTACGTATCGCTTCAGTATTAGGAAGAGAAGAAGGATGGTTGGCAGAACACATGCTTATTTTGGGTGTTGAGTCTCCTGAAAAACAAAAGACTTATGTAGCTGCTGCATTCCCAAGTGCTTGTGGTAAAACGAATTTTTCTATGATGATTCCTGCAAAAGGAGTTGATGACTGGAAGGTTACTACAGTTGGTGATGATATTGCGTGGATTCATAAAGGAGAAGATGGTCGTCTTTATGCCATCAATCCTGAAGCAGGATATTTTGGAGTTGCACCAGGAACAAATTACAAAACCAATCCTAATGCAATGGAAAGCATTAAGGGAAATACAATTTTCACTAACGTAGCAATTACACCTGATGGTGATGTATGGTGGGAAGGAATGACAAAAGAAGTTCCTGCAGGTCTAATCAACTGGAAAGGATTGCCTCATGATCCTGCAAGTGGACAACCTGCTGCACATGCTAACTCTCGTTTTACAGCGCCTGCTTATCAAAATCCTGCAATTGACAGTGATTGGGATAGTCCAAATGGTGTGCCTATTGAAGCATTTGTATTTGGTGGAAGAAGAAGTACTGCTGTTCCATTAGTTTGTCAATCATTCAACTGGAATTTCGGAGTTTATACAGCAGCAACAATGGGTAGTGAAATGACTGCTGCTGCATTCGGAGAAATCGGAAAAGTTAGACGTGATCCATTTGCCATGTTACCTTTCATGGGTTATCACATGGGTGATTATGTAAACCATTGGTTAGATTTTGGACGTACTCTTGCAAATGCTCCTCGTATTTTCAGTGTTAACTGGTTTAGAAAAGACGAAAATGGTCAATTCTTATGGCCAGGTTTTGGAGAAAACATGCGTGTATTGAAATGGATTGTTCAAAGAGTTCATGGTGGTGCAAGTGCAGTTGAATCTCCAATTGGTTGGATGCCTCGATATGAAGATATGGATTGGACAGGTGTTGAAGGCTTTAGTAAAGAAGATTTTGCGAAAATTATGACTATTGATCGTGAACCTTGGAAACAAGAATTGTTGTCTCACGAAGAATTGTTTGCAAAACTGTATGACAAACTTCCTAAGGAGTTCTATTTCATGAGGGAATTGTTGCTTTCTGCTTTATGGCGCTCTCCTGAACATTGGGCACTAGAACCAGAACATCATTAATTAAATATAAATAGGGGAACAGGCTATTAGCTTGTTCCCTTTTTAATTAAATATATTGTTTTGAATGCATTGAGTATTGATTTACTACTAAAGATTAGTAGTAAACGCTTTTAATTCATACAAGAGAATTATCTCCATAATTTGAATGGAAATGTGCATTACTATGATACAATGACTTCTTGTTGTAATTAATGCTAAATAGGATCTCAAAATATATACTTCTAAGTTTGTAGTTTTCTTACAGGCGAGTCAAAAGATTTCCTCCTAGCATTTGCGTTGAAAAATTGAATGCTCATATACCATTCCCTAATTACGTTACTGTTTATCCTTTGATAATGACTCTTCGTATTAACGGGACACAATTTATTACCTTTTTCGTTTTTTGATAAAACATTTTTCTGACTGCAAAAACGATTTTCCATAAAGGAAGGTAACTTTGGCAATTCTGAATATTGACCATTTTATAAGGAATCATCTAATCTTGACTATTTCATTTCTCGATTAGTATTTATTAATTATTAAATTTTGACATGATTAAACTTCGATTTAAAATCATTTTTTTTATTCTTTCCTCCGTATTTTTCTTCACAACAACTATTAATTCTCAAACACAAAGAGTAGTCAATAACCAAACACAATCTTGGATAAGTTTAAATAATACAGCTAGATTCTCTAATAAATGGGGGATGGTTGGAGATTTACATTATCGTGCTAATCAAATATTTGTAAGTCCCAATTTTTACTTTGTTAGGGCAGGTGTTAATTATTGGTTGAAAGATAATGTAATTTTCACTTTAGGCTATGCACACATGTGGTTAGCTCCTACAAAAGAGGGTTGGCATACATATTCCAATGAAAATAGAATTTATGAACAAGTACAAATGAATTCTAAGATTGGTAATATTTCAATGATACAACGTTTAAGAAATGAGCAAAGATGGCAAGAGAAAATCTCTCCTACTAAAGACAGTAGTACTCATACAAATAAATTTACAGATAGGGTCAGGTACTTACTTAGTTTTACAATTCCAGTAGCAAAAAATCCCTATTATCCTTCAATTGTTCTTTCGGATGAACTAAGTGTACAGACAGGAAAGGAAGTCGTTTATAATGTATTTGACCAAAACAGAGCCTTTATTGGAATCAAACAGATGATTAATAAGCGCCTAAGTTTCGATTTTGGATATATGCTGATA
>CANCKV010000261.1 GCA_947378615.1 Chitinophagaceae bacterium
TTTCGTAGATCCTCCACGTTATACAATTGAAGAGTGTATCGAAAGAGGATTGACGCATGCCGTTCCGCTAAAAGCAAAACTTCGCTTGAGCTGTAACGATGAAGAACATGTGGATTTCCAAACAATTGTACAAGATGTATTCTTGGGAAATATTCCTTACATGACTCCGAGAGGAACTTTCGTAATCAATGGCGCTGAAAGGGTTGTTGTTAGTCAGTTACATCGTTCACCAGGAGTATTCTTTGGTCAATCTGTTCATCCAAATGGTACAAAAATTTACTCAGCAAGAGTAATTCCTTTTAAAGGCGCCTGGATGGAATTTGCAACAGATATTAATAACGTGATGTTTGCATACATCGATCGTAAGAAAAAATTCCCTGTAACTACTTTGTTGCGTTCAATAGGATACGAAACAGATAAAGATATCTTGGAATTGTTCGGCATGGCAGATGAGGTAAAGGCTGATAAAAAAACATTAGAAAAACATATTGGAAAAAAATTAGCTGCTCGCGTATTACGTACATGGGTAGAAGATTTTGTGGATGAAGATACCGGTGAAGTAGTTTCGATCGAAAGAAATGAAATTATTTTAGAAAGGGATTCTGTTCTAGATGAAAGCAATATCGCTTTGATTATAGAAATGCAAACCAAGAGCGTATTTATTCAGAAAGAAGAAGTGAGCGGAGATTATGCTATTATTTATAATACTTTAAATAAGGATACTTCCAATAGTGAATTAGAAGCTGTTCAGCATATTTACAAGCAATTGCGTGGTGCAGATGCTCCAGATGACGAAACGGCTCGTGGTATTATTGATAAATTATTCTTTAGTGATAAGCGTTATGATCTAGGTGAAGTTGGTCGTTATAAAATCAATCGTCGCCTTGGATTAAATTATCCACTTGATAAAAAAGTATTAACCAAAGAAGATATCATTTCTATCATCAAGTATCTAGTACTATTAACCAATGGTAAGAGTGAAGTAGATGATATTGATCATTTGAGCAATAGACGTGTTCGTACAGTAGGAGAACAATTGTATGCTCAGTTTGGAGTTGGATTGGCTCGTATGGCTCGTACCATTCGTGAAAGAATGAATGTGCGTGACAATGAGGTATTTACTCCAGTAGATTTGATCAATGCTAGAACATTGTCCTCTGTTATCAATTCATTTTTTGGTACTTCTCAGTTGTCTCAATTCTTGGATCAAACCAATCCATTGAGTGAGATTACCCATAAGCGCCGTATTTCTGCACTAGGACCCGGTGGTTTGAGCAGAGAAAGAGCAGGATTTGAGGTGCGTGACGTTCACTATTCTCATTATGGTCGTTTGTGTACAATTGAAACACCAGAAGGTCCAAATATTGGATTGATCTCTACGTTGTGTGTTCATGCAAAGATTAATGATATGGGTTTCATCGAAACGCCATATCGTAAAGTAGATAAAGGTAGAGTAGATATGAAGAAGATTACCTTCTTAAGTGCGGAAGAAGAAGATACTGCTAAAATTGCTCAGGCGAACGTAGATATTGATGCAAAAGGCTTTTTCGTAGAAGACAGGATTAAGTCTCGTCAAACAGGTGATTTCCCTATTCTTGATAAAGGCGAAGTAGAATATATGGATGTGGCGCCCAATCAAATTGTTGGACTAAGTGCTTCATTGATTCCTTTCTTGGAACATGATGATGCCAACCGTGCATTGATGGGATCCAACATGCAACGTCAAGCGGTGCCATTAATCAAGCCAGAAGTGCCTATTGTAGGTACTGGTCTTGAAGCGAAAGCTGCGCGTGATGCAAGAATTCAAGTACACGCTGAAGGAGATGGTGTAGTAGAATACGTAGATGCTAATGAAATTCATGTTCGTTATAAGCGTTCAGAAATACAACAATTGGTAAGTTTTGAAGACGACTTGAAGGTATACAAACTAACTAAGTTTGTTCGTACGAATCAGGAAACTTGTATCAACTTACGTCCTGCTGTATTGAAAGGACAAAAAGTTACGGAAGGTGATTTCTTAACAGAAGGATACGCAACCAAAGGTGGTGAAATTGCATTGGGAAGAAACTTGAAAGTGGCCTTCATGCCATGGAAAGGGTACAACTTCGAGGATGCGATTGTAATCAGTGAAAAAGTAGTAAAAGAAGATTTATTTACGTCTATTCATATCAGTGAGTTTGAAACAGAAGTGCGTGATACTAAGTTAGGAGAAGAAGAATTGACGCCAGATATTCCAAATGTGAGTGAAGAAGCAACAAAAGATCTTGATGAAAACGGAATCATTCGTATTGGGGCAACCATTAAAGAAGGCGATATTATCATCGGAAAAATTACTCCTAAAGGCGAAAGCGATCCAACTCCTGAAGAGAAGTTGTTGCGTGCAATCTTTGGAGACAAAGCAGGTGATGCAAAAGATGCTTCTTTAAAAGCGCCAAGTGGAACGGAAGGTGTGGTAATTGATAAAAAATTATTCCAACGTGCTAAGAAAGATAAGAATGCAAAAGTGAGAGAGAAAGCGCAATTGGATAAAATTGAAAAAAACCACGAAAAGAATGAGGTTGATTTGATGGAAATGTTGGTAACCAAACTGCAAGCTTTATTGAAAGACAAAACCAGTCAGGGGGTTAATAATAATTTTGGTGAAGTGCTTGTTTCTAAAGGAACCAAGTTCAACGCTAAGAATATTGCAAACATCGATTTCCAAAATGTAAACCCTTTAGGATGGAGTGGTGACGAGAAGACGGATGGTTTAATTAATACTTTGTTACATAACTATAGCATTAAATTCAATGAAGAATTAGGTCGTTTCAAAAGAGAGAAATTTAATATTTCAATCGGTGATGAATTGCCTGCAGGCGTATTGAAATTAGCTAAAGTATACATGGCTGTTAAGCGTAAGCTTAAAGTAGGCGATAAAATGGCCGGACGTCATGGTAATAAAGGGATTGTTGCAAAAATTGTTCGTCAAGAAGATATGCCGTTCCTTGAAGATGGAACGCCAGTAGACATCGTATTAAATCCACTGGGTGTACCAAGTCGTATGAACTTAGGACAGATTTATGAAACAGCTTTGGGCTGGGCAGGAGAAGAATTAGGTGTTCGTTTTGCCACGCCAATCTTTGATGGTGCATCTGTTGAAGAAATTGCAGAACAAATTGATAAAGCAGGCTTGCCTAAATTTGGTCATACTTATTTATATGATGGAGAAACCGGTGATCGCTTCGATCAAAAAGCAACGGTGGGTATCATCTATATTATCAAGCTTCACCACATGGTGGATGATAAAATGCATGCTCGTTCAATCGGACCATACAGTTTAATTACGCAGCAACCTTTGGGTGGTAAAGCTCAGTTTGGTGGTCAGCGTTTTGGAGAGATGGAAGTTTGGGCACTGGAAGCATATGGCGCATCTAATATATTGCAGGAATTGCTTACGCTTAAATCGGATGATATCATCGGAAGAGCTAAAACATACGAAGCAATTGTTAAAGGCGACAATATTCCAAGAGCTGGAATTCCTGAATCATTCAATGTATTGGTTCATGAATTAAGAGGACTTGGTCTTGATTTAAAATTTGATTAAAATCAACTTGCTGCTATTGCAAATTGATTAAGAATATTAACTACAACAATATATTATATACAATTATGGCATTCAAAAAAGAAAACCGTCCGAGGTCAACTTTCTCCAAAATTACTATTGGCTTAGCATCGCCCGACAGTATATTGGAAAGAAGCTATGGTGAAGTGTTAAAGCCAGAAACTATTAACTATCGCACGTACAAACCTGAAAGAGATGGATTGTTCTGCGAAAGAATTTTTGGACCAGTAAAAGACTATGAGTGTGCTTGTGGAAAGTATAAGCGTATTCGTTATAAAGGAATTGTCTGCGATCGTTGCGGTGTGGAAGTAACGGAAAAGAAAGTACGTCGCGAGAGAATGGGACATATCAAATTGGTTGTTCCAGTTGTACATATTTGGTACTTTAAGTCTTTGCCAAACAAAATTGGTTATTTACTTGGAACCAGCTCTAAGAAATTAGAAACAATTGTTTACTACGAACGTTTTGTGGTAATTCAAGCAGGTATCAGAGCAGATAAAGGACAGAAGTATGCTGATCTACTTACAGAAGAAGAGTATCTAGATATTTTAGATGCATTGCCTAAAGAAAATCAGCTATTGCCAGATGAAGATCCAAACAAGTTCATCGCTAAGATGGGAGCAGAAGCGGTTCACGCAATGCTTGAGCGTTTGGATTTAGATCAACTTAGTTTCGATTTGCGTAATTCTGCGGCCAATGAAACTTCTCAACAACGTAAAGCGGATGCTCTTAAGCGTCTAAGCGTTGTAGAAAGCTTCCGTGATGCTAATACAAGAATCGTGAATCGTCCTGAGTGGATGGTAATGCAATACATTCCTGTTATTCCACCAGAATTAAGACCATTGGTTCCTTTGGATGGCGGACGTTTCGCATCATCAGATTTGAATGATTTATATCGTCGTGTAATTATACGTAACAATCGTTTGAAGCGCTTGTTAGAAATTAAAGCTCCTGAAGTAATCTTGCGCAAGGAAAAGCGTATGTTACAAGAAGCCATCGATTCATTGTTTGACAATAGCCGAAAATCTAATGCTGTAAAAGCGGAAGGTGGTCGTGCATTGAAATCATTGAGTGATGTATTGAAAGGTAAACAAGGTCGTTTCCGTCAGAATTTGTTAGGAAAACGTGTTGATTACTCTGGTCGTTCTGTAATTGTAGTAGGACCTGAATTAAAAATGCATGAGTGTGGATTACCAAAAGATATGGCGGCAGAATTATTTAAGCCATTTATTATCCGTAAGCTAATAGAAAGAGGTATCGTGAAAACGGTGAAGAGTGCACGTAAATTAGTAGATAAAAAAGAAGCGATTATTTGGGATATTCTTGAAAATATTTTAAAAGGACACCCTGTAATGTTAAACAGGGCTCCAACACTTCACCGATTGTCAATTCAAGCATTCCAGCCAAAATTGATTGAAGGTAAAGCAATTCAATTGCACCCATTGGTAACCACTGCCTTTAATGCGGATTTTGATGGTGATCAAATGGCTGTGCATGTTCCGTTGAGTAATGCTGCTATTTTGGAAGCGCAATTATTAATGCTTTCATCACACAACATTCTTAACCCACAAAACGGTACTCCTATCACCCTTCCTTCTCAGGATATGGTGCTTGGATTGTACTACATCACCAAAGGCAAAAAAACCATTGGAGAGGATATCGTTAAAGGTGAAGGCAAAGCATTTTATTCTGCTGAAGAAGTAATCATTGCATACAATGAAAAGCAAATTGATCTTCATGCAAATATTAGAGTGAGAGCAAATTGGCGCAATGCTGATGGGTCACTTACATATAAATTAATTGAAACTACTGTTGGTCGTGTAATATTCAATCAGTTTGTTCCTAAGGAAGTAGGATTTATCAATACTTTACTTACCAAAAAGGCGCTGAGAGAAATTATTGGTGATATTATCAAATGGACTAACGTACCCGTTACAGCTAAGTTCCTAGATGATATTAAATCGCTTGGTTATAGAATGGCATTCCGCGGTGGATTGTCTTTCAATATCAATGACCTAATTATCCCTGCAGTAA
>CANCKV010000262.1 GCA_947378615.1 Chitinophagaceae bacterium
GAATATAGGAAGGATGGATTTTGTAAGCAAATGGAAGACAATATGATTAAAGCAAGGGTATTGAATGGAGAACCTGCCGACTTGAATTTTTAACAACAAGAAAAATATGCTTCTATTATCAAAATATTTAGTTCACAATTATATAAGTAGATTCTTCATTTTCTATCAAATAGCAGGCTGAAAGTCAATAATAACTTCTTATTTTAGAAATTATTGTTATTTGTCAGCCAATATTTCATTTTTCTTTCATAAATACTTTTTAGTCTCCCAATCATTCCTTTACATTTGTAAATTGCATTTTTCGCAATAGCAGTTGGCGTTTATGCTCTCTGGAAATCGTGTCGCAGTAATAACATGGCTTTACCTTATCTCGTCAAACATATTTATAATAATGGTTCCGAGGAAGTAATTCGTCGTGGAAAGAAAATTCATTCATCAGGTCAAGTAGATTTGATGGAGTACGACGAATTGATGTCGTCGGTAAATTTCCGTGTTAAAGACGACAATTACCACCTTTATTATAAAGTTTATATAACCCACTTCAAAGACCCAGCAACGCTGAAGCTACGCTGTACCTGCCCGTATAATTTAACTGAAATATGTCGCCATAAAGCAGGGGCATTATTTACACTTCAAGATATGCTCGATAGGAACATGCTTGGAGAAAGGGAACTAATTTATGACCAAAAGCATACGGTTGTGAAGATGAAACTATTGGATTTGAAATTAATCCGAATGCTTTCTTCTCCCGAAACGCTTATCATGGCAGAGTCCTTTATTAATGGAGGCAATAAGGCTAAAATTATTTCAGCTAAAGAAGAACGGGTAGTGGCAGAAGTTGTTTATGACGACACCCTATTTAAATTAGTGATTCAAAAGAATGATGAACGTAATTTTGACACTAGTTGTACCTGTAACTCCGATGCAACGCACCCACTTTGTATTCATAAGGCGATAGTATTCCTTCAACTTTTAAAATCGAAAGGTCCTAATTATTTTGATAGTATCAGAAATTGGGATGCTGTAAAAAATAAGTTATTAAGTTTATATGGTTACTCATTATCCGATGATTTGAAGGGTAAGTTTGAGTTTACTTATACAGATGGCAAACCTTTTTTAAGGGTATTAGATAGTTCCATACAAAAAGTGGCAGCTCCTGTTACTTTTAATGATATCAAACCAAAAGAGACTGAAATTGAAATAAAGTCGTTCAATGCTAATAAGGAAATCAAAGAAGCATTTATTACGACGGAAGTACCAGTATTGAAAAAAGCTGCTTTCAAATTAGGCGTTGTTGTTACTACAAATGAATTGGATTATCCATACATCTGTATTGAAGCCGTGCAGGGTGAAACCGATGATGATTTCTCTAAATATTCTGGGAAAACAGAACGTCTCGACTTAAATAAATTCATTAATACAGAAGTATTTAATGAAGATGATAAGATGACTGTTCAGCAGTTGAGAAAACTGATGCAGTCGGAGGTGACAAAATATTTAACTCGTAATTCTCCATTCAGTGGGGTTTGGGACAATATCGTTCAGGTGGATACAATAGATGGACGACCTGATGTGATGCCTGAGGAAACGAGAAATATCATAAATGAATACCTACATCCTAAGTATAAAAAGTTATTGGCAGACTTAGCAGGAAGTAATTTCTTATTTTATTTGCCTAATAAGAAGCCCTTTACTAGTGATAATCTATTAGAAGCTGAATTTGAGGCTACTCATATCAAACCAAACTTTTCCATTTATTATGAGAATGGTAGTTACACAGTGGAATGTTTGGTAAAACTACCTTTAGTAGAACTGAACGTTAATGAAAATGAGTGCATCAGTCCGATGCTTTTTCAATACCATAATCAGTTTTTTACTTGGGAAAAGCAAGAGTCACTTGCTATCGTAAATCAGTTTTTGCCGAAAGGAGAAATGATTATTGATAAGGCTCATTGGTCTGATAAACTTCAGAATTTTATTCTTCCTCTCTGTAAAGATTATGATGTAAACTTTGGTAATCTTGAAAAAGAAGAAATAAGGGATGTTCCTCCTGACTGCAAATTGTTGCTGAAAGAAAAGGGCGATTATTTGATACTTGAACCCATCTTTAGCTATAAAGGATATGAAGTAGGTTATTCTACAAAGGAAAAAATGATACTTCCTGTTGCAGAAAAGCTATTGGTGATTCAAAGAAACTTGGAAGCAGAACGGACTTTTCTTTCAAAAATTGAAAACCTTCATTCCAATTTTATCAAGCCAGAAGACACAAATACTTTGGCATTGAAAGGGTCGGATGTGTTGAAAGACAATTGGTTCTTCCTGTTTATTGATGCAGTGAAAGACATGAGTATTACTATCTATGGCTTTGATGCACTGAAACATTTCCGTTTTAATACTTCTAAGCCATCTACTAAGATATTTATTAGTAGTAATACTGATTGGTTTGATGCGAAAATTGAAATAAGCTTTGGTTCACAACAGGTTACAGTTGATGATATTAAGAAGGCCTTGCTTAGCAAACAACAATATGTTCAATTGCAAGATGGTTCTTTGGGTATTTTACCTGAAGAATGGATAAAACGCTACTCATTATTGTTTAGGGTAGGGGAAGGAAGACAAACGAATATAAAACTAAGTAAATATCATTTTAGTGTCATTGAAGAGTTGTATAATGAACGAAATGATGAAGAGTTGTTTTTCCAGTTAGAAGGGAAATACGATAAACTGAAGGAAAATTTTGCTATTAAAGATATTGAAGCGCCCGAACATTTGAAAGCCATCTTAAGACCTTATCAGGAAAGCGGTTTCCGATGGTTGAATTATTTAAGAGAGGTACAGTGGGGCGGAATTCTTGCGGATGATATGGGTCTTGGTAAAACAATACAGGCTTTAAGTTACATGTTTTATCTGAAACAAGAAGTCGGCACATTGAAGGCATTAGTGGTTTGTCCTACCACATTGATGTATAACTGGCAAAATGAAATTACTAAGTTTACACCGGGACTTACCTTTTACATACATCACGGAGGCAGCAGGCTTAGGGAAAATCTACAGCAAGATCATATCGACATTATCATTACCACCTATGGTACTTTACGTAGTGATATCAAGCAGTTTGTAGATTTAGATTTAGATTATGTGGTGCTTGATGAAAGTCAAGCGATTAAGAATCCTAGCAGTAAGGTGGCTAAAGCTGCTTGTTTGTTGAGGTCGAAGAATAGATTGTGTTTGAGTGGTACGCCATTGCAGAATAATACATTTGACATCTTTGCTCAAATGAATTTCTTGAATCCAGGTATGCTAGGAAGTGTGGAGTTTTTCAAACAAGAATTTGCTATTCCGATTGATAAATTTGGTGAAAAAGTTCAGAAGGATCACCTGAGAAAATTATTATATCCCTTCATATTAAGAAGAACAAAGGAACAAGTTGCAAAAGATTTGCCTGAAAAACAAGAAATGGTATTGTTCTGCGAAATGGGGGCAGAACAACGTCGTATTTATGATGCATTTAGAAACGATTTTAGGGAAAAGATTCTTGGCACAGTGGATTCGATAGGTGTAGGTAGATCTCAATTGACGATTTTACAAGGTTTGATGAAGTTACGTCAGATTTGTGATAGCCCTTATATCATGAATGAGCCTGAAAGGTATCCAAATACTTCTGTGAAACTAGAGGAGATTGGAAGAGAATTGACTGAGAATATCAGTAATCATAAAGCATTGATATTCTCTCAATTCTTAGGGATGTTGGCATTGATAAAAGAAAAACTAAGGGAATTAAATGTTCCATTCGAATATTTTGATGGTAGTACTGTAGCAACTGAGAGAGAAAGAGCGATACAGAACTTCCAAAATAATGATGATTGTAGGGTATTCCTTATTTCATTGAAGGCGGGGGGTGTAGGTTTGAATTTGACGGCTGCAGATTATGTATATATTGTTGATCCGTGGTGGAATCCTGCTGTAGAACAACAAGCAATTGACAGAACTCACCGTATAGGTCAAACAAAAAATGTTTTTGCATATCGCATGATTTGTACGGATACGGTAGAGGATAAGATATTGAAATTGCAAGATAGGAAACGCGCTCTTGCTAGAGATTTGATTACCGATGACGAAGGATTTGTGAAGAGCCTATCTAGGGAAGATGTGGAATATTTGTTCTCTTAAAGTGATGAGTTATGAGTGATGAATGATGAGTGCTTTTAAATACTCATAACTTATCACTCATAGTTCATCACTTATCTGTTGCTTACTTTGTAACTCAATTTATATGTCATGAAACGCTTTCTATTGTTACTTCCAATCATTCTGATAAGTGTCCACTTAAAAGCAAATGACACTATCATAGTCAGAAAAGACCCTCGCTTTGATTTACTATCCGATAAACAAGCGGAGATAAATAAAAGAACGAGTATGATGACAAGCTCTGGCTTGTACAAAGGTTTTCGCATTCAAGTCCTTAGTACAACAAGTAGGGATCAGGCGAATCAGATTAAATCGGATTTGCTAAACAAATTTTCTGAAGAGAAGACTTATCTACAATATCATTCTCCATATTTCAAAGTTAGGATTGGAAACTTCATAAATAAAGTTGATGCAGAGAAGTTTCGCATAAAATTAAATAAATCCTATCCTAAAGGGGTTTATGTAGTGGAAGATTTGATAGAATATACGGCACCGGAATGAGGTTGAAGTATTAAGTTATAGGTGGTTGCAGGTTACTAGGTGGACGGTCTAAGGTGAAATGATAGAAATGAAATCGATCATTTTTTTCAATTAAAGCATAATTATTAGATGTTATTACAAAAAATAAAAAATTTAGCTGCAGAATATGCAACAGAAAATATTGCTGTAAGACAATACTTGCACGCTAATCCTGAATTGAGTTATGAGGAATTTAATACTTCCCGATTCTTACAGGATAAACTAAAATCAATGGGTATTCCCTTTGAAGTAATGGCTACGACAGGAATTGTTGCCTTGATAGAAGGGAAGAATCCTGCGAGTAGAACTATTGCCCTTCGTGGAGATATGGATGCCTTGCCTATAGACGAAGAAAATGAAGTACCATATAAATCAAAGAATCAAGGAGTGATGCACGCTTGTGGTCATGATGTTCATACAACCATATTATTAGGTGCTGCAAAAATATTAAATGAATTAAGGAATGGATTTGAGGGGACGGTGAAATTAATTTTTCAACCTGGAGAGGAACGTAACCCTGGAGGAGCAAGTTATATGATTAAAGAAGGCGTTTTGGATAATCCACGCCCACAAGGAATCATTGCCTTGCATGTTCATCCGGGTTTGGATTCAGGGAAATTGAGTTTCAGAAAAGGAAGGGTTATGGCAAGTGCGGATGAAATATATATGACGATTCGTAGTAAGGGCGGACATGCAGCAGCACCACATCTTACGGCAGATACCATCCTTATTGCCTCACATTTGATAGTTAGTCTGCAACAAATAATTAGTCGGAATAATAATCCCCTTTCGCCAAGTGTTTTGAGCATTTGTAGTATTGAAGGAGGTCATACTACTAACGTAATTCCGAGTGAAGTAAAACTAAAAGGAACTTTTAGAGCAATGGATGAGGCATGGCG
>CANCKV010000263.1 GCA_947378615.1 Chitinophagaceae bacterium
AGTTCAACGATTGATGCATTTGGAAAATTAGCAGCAAATAAAGTAGGTATTGATACTATCAATTATACAGTTACTGTTGTTGATAATGGGGTATATCAAGGTTGTGCTACAACAGTTAAGAAAGTAATTGTGATTAATTCTGTTCCAATAGTATCTGAAATTGCTGGTAAAGATACCTTATGTGAAAAGTATTCCACTCAATTAAAGGCTACTCCTTTAACTGGTAATTGGACGATTTCTAATCCTAGTTTGGCTACAATTGATGGATTAGGAAATGTAACAGCTGCAAATAATTTATCTCAAGGCACTTCGGACAGTGTTGTTGTCAATTATGCAGTTTCTAACTCGTATGGTTGCCAAACTACTAAGGGATACAAAATTTATTTATATCCTAATCCAATTGTAGGCCCTATTTATAGTGATAGTCCATTCAGGGTACATGCAGGATTGACTATTCGTTTAAAAGATGATTCTTTAGGTGTGAATAGAATGTGGTATAGTGACAATAATGATTTCTTAATTTTTGAAAATAAGGATTCAGGTATTGTTACTGGAGGAAATTCAGTGGGTACTGGAACTGCCTACTATAAGGTATTTGATAAACATGGTTGTTTTGATTCTGCAAAGGTTGATATTCAAACTCTGTATCAGTTGAATGATGTGTATGTCCCTAACTATTTTTCACCTGATGCTAATTACATTGAAAATAGAACATTTAGTGTATATGGAAAGTATGCAAAGTCACTTGATTTGAAAATATTTAATCAATGGGGCGAAGTTGTTTATTCATTCTATTCCTCTAAGGGTGCTGATGGTAATAAGTGGGATGGAAGATATAAGGGTGAAATGCAACCTTCTGGAGTATATGTTTATGTGGCAAGAATGGTATTACAGTCTGGTGAAACCGTAGTGAAAAAAGGGTCAGTTAATTTAATTCGTTAGTAAGATGAAGAATATAAAGAATATACTTTTATTTGTATTGTTAGGGGCTGTAAGCTTTGTAAATGCACAAAGCGATCCACATTTCTCTCAATATTATATGCACCCTTTATGGCTGAATCCTGCTTTGACGGGAGCTATTAATGGCGATTATAGAGTTGGTGTAATCAACAGGAATCAATGGAGTAGTATTACAAATGCTTTCTCTACAATTGGACTTTCTGGAGATATTACTACTAGTAAGAATATCAACTTCGGATTAAGTCTTTTACAAGAAACAGCAGGTGATGCAGGGTACAAATACTTTAATGGAATTGGTTCTATTTCTTATTCTGGTATTCGTTTCGGAAGGGAAGGTATGAAGGTTATTTCATTTGGTATGAGTGGGGGAATTGTATCGAAACGTTTTGATTTTTCAAAATTATTAGGTGGTGGACAATATTTACCTTATAAAGGATTTGATATTAATTCAATAAAAGTTGAAAACTTCGGTACTGGTAAAAAGACCACATCTGTATTTGACATGGGAGTAGGTATTTCTTATTTTGATGCTGACCCTGAGAAAAAGACCAATTTCTTTGGTGGGTTCTCTGCTAATCATGTAACTCAACCAAAGGATCCTTTGTTTGCTACTTCTTCAAATCCACCTTCAATGGATATTCGTTATACACTTCATGGTGGGGCACGTGTTATTCTTTCTGATAATTCAAGTGTGGTACCTAATGCATTGGTGATGCAACAAGGAAATGCTAGAGAAATAATGCTTGGTGGTTATTGGCAAATTGCGGTGGTAGAGGACATTGATTTAATGGCAGGGGTAAATTATCGTGTAAAAGATGCTATTTATCCATATTTGGGATTGAATTTTAATAGTCTGATTGTTGGTTTAAGTTATGATGTGAATGCTTCGCAAATGAGTACAACAGGTGCTAAGGCCGCTTCTAGTTATGAGTTTTCTTTAATGTACTCTAACAAAAAGGGGACAGATAAGGGATTCTTTAAGTGTCCAAGGTTTTAATGAGTTGACAATTTAGTAAATGTTTAAAAGGTAAATTGATGTTGAATCGTATAATTATCGCAGGTTTTGTAATTTTTCTACAGCTACAAGCTATTGGTCAATCCTTCGTTGCCATCAAACAGGGCGACAAGTATTTTCAAAGTGGTGCTTATTATAATGCAGCTATTAATTATGAAATTTATTTGGGTCTTCGTGAGGCTCAAGTTATTTATGCTCCTTATAGTAATAATAAAAAGAAGAAATTATTGGAATTTGAAGATATTGATGCCAATAAGCCTCAAGCCATCAAAGTATTTTATAATCTTGGACAATGCTATAGAAATTTGAATGACTATGCGACTGCAGATAAATGGTATAAACAAGTCATCCTTTTCAGAAGTACAAAATATCCTTTAGTCCGTTTGTGGCATGGAGTCTGTTTGAGAGCAATGGGAGATTATAATGTAGCAGAAAGAGAATTAAAAAGATTTATAAAAGAAAATGAATCGGATGTAGAGAATGTAGCTATTGCGAATAATGAATTGAACAATATTAACTTTATTCGTCAGCAAGTAGAAACACGTAAGCCTGCCGAGTTTGCTGTGAAAAAATTAAAAGGTAATATCAATCAGACTGAAGGGGCTTATGCACCCTTTGTTTACAAGGATACTTTAGTCTTCACCTCTTCTAGAATTGTTGATACTGTAAATCGGTTTAGTAAGACGAATAGTCATGTTAACCATCTTTTTTATAATACAATTACCCATGATACAGTTTTAGGTAAGGCTTCAATTATTAGATTTCCTTCATTGACTGCTGCTAATGAAGGAACACCCACTTTTTCTCCTACAGGAAATGCTTTATATTTTACTAGATGGGAGTCAGGAAGTGGTCAAGCTAATTCTGCCATTTATGTTAGTAAAAAAAGAAATGATAGTACTTGGGGTGAACCCGTAAAGCTTGATGACAAAATTAATAAATCTGGGTATAATTCGAATCAACCATTTATTACTGATGACGGTTCCTACCTTTTGTATGCCTCGGATCGCCCTGACGGTATGGGAAAGTATGATATTTGGGCATCTAAAATTGATTCAGTTGGCAACTTTGGTGAACCCTTTAATTTGAAGGCTATCAATACTAAAGATGATGATAAAGCTCCTTTTTATCATACGAAAACAAAATCACTTGTTTTTTCTTCAAATGGTAGAGTAGGGATGGGAGGATTTGATTTGTATTCCTCTACAGGCGATTTAAATTCATTGCAAACTCCGGTTAATTTGGGATATCCTATTAATTCAGTGAGAGACGATAACTATTTTTTCTCATCTTCTAAGGATAGTCTCTTTAAAAATTCTTTTGTTAGTTCCGACAGAGCCTCTTCCTGTTGTTTGGAAGTTTTTGCAGTTAAATCGCTTCCTAAAAAGGTGTTTAAGCAACGTATAGATGGCTTGCTTTCTGATTGTAAGACAGGAAAACCTATAGACAAAGGAATAGTTGTTATTAACAATGAATTTGACAGTACAAAAAGTCAAAAAATGGTGGTTGGTTCTGAAGGATTATTCTTAGTAGAACTGAATGATTCTATTTCTGGTATCACCGTAAAGAAGAAAGGATATCTTCCTAGAACACAATCGTTTAGATATGACCCTGAATTATATACCGATACCACTTATTTAATAGAGATATGTATGGATAAAGGGAAGAGGGTTTATTATAAGCAACGTCTGAATGCATTGGTTATAGATTGCGAAACTAAGAAGCCAATTAAAAAGGCTTATGTGTCCGTCCTAAATGCTATTGATTCTAACAAGAGTTATGTGGTTGGTACTGCAGATAATGGTACTTTTTCAATTAATTTGAATGATTCTATTAATGGATTGTGGTTTGAGAAGAAGGCATACTTTGATAAGGATATACATTTTTCTCCTGTAGGGGAGTCTTTGGAAAATGATACCGTCTATAATATTACTTATTGTATGGATAAGTGGGTTCCTGAATCTGCAATTACAAAGAATAATACGAAAGTTCCTGCTCAACAACCTATAACTATTACGGATCCTACGATTGTTAAGCGGAAGGCAGATATTATTAATAAGAGTGATTCAGTTACCATCTATTTCGACTTCAATCGGACAGATATTAAACCTGATGGTGCTGAGACTTTGGATAATATGTTAGCTATTCTTAAAACCTATCCAACCATTTCATTGACTCTAGATATTAGTGGTCATACCGATTCGAAAGGTTCAGATGAAGTTAATATGAAAATCGGACGTGCTAGAGCGATTGCCTGTCTTGATTACATGATTGAAAGAGGTATTAACGAATCACGTTTAAGACTTAAATCTTATGGTAAATCTACACCTGTTGCAGCTGAAACAATTAACAATAAAGATAATCCTGCAGGTAGGGCTAAAAACAGAAGGGTAATCATGAAAGTTAAGGCTACAGTTGTAAATAATGATGTAAAGGATGCAAAATAGAGGGTAGAAGATGTAAGGTTTAGGTTGATTGGATTGTACTTAATTATTAGTTAGAATATAATAGAGGCAAGATTTGGGTATCCCGAATTCTTGCCTCTATTCTTTAGTAACTCTTGTGAGGAGGGGGGGGATGAATGCTATGAGTAATGCCCATTTCTATTTAAGTATAATTTGTATTCAACCTTAATCGGAAATTTGTGTTTTTAGAGTTCATTAAGTTTGGTATTTAAATAATTCATTTCATTTTACTTTTTTAGTCATGGAGAATAAGATTGTGGTTGCAATAACAGGGGCAAGTGGATCAATTTATGCGAAGTTATTGTTAGATAGATTACTTGATTTAAAAGTGCAGTGGTCTGAGTTAGGGATTGTGATGAGTAATAATGCCAAAGATGTATGGAAAACTGAATTAGGTAACGAAGATTATAGAGATTTTCCTGTAAAATATTATGATAAAAATGATTTTACAGCACCCTTTGCTTCAGGTTCTGCAAAGTATAATACAATGGTGGTTATTCCCTGTAGTATGGGAACATTAGGAAGAATAGCAAATGGAATAAGTGACGATTTAGTTTCTCGTGCAGCAGATGTTATACTGAAAGAACGAAGGAAATTAATATTAGTTGCTAGGGATATGCCTTATAATTTGATTCATATACGTAATATGGAGTCAATCACACTTGCAGGGGGCATTATTTGTCCTGCTACCCCTTCTTTTTACAGTCAACCAAAAACAATAGAAGATGTCGCAGGTACTGTAGTGGATAGGGTGGTTGATTTGATGGGTTTAGAACATCATTCTTTTAGGTGGGGACTTTCTTAATTGATTACTTTCTAAATGAGAATCAAAGTTGTTATGTTATTAAGGAAAGTTTTTGCTCAAATTAAGTATCAGGCTATTGGGAAAAAGCTAAACTCATTGACATTTTTTGGACATCGTTAGTTTCAATTGTTTGGCTATGTTCAAAAATAGGATGCTCTTAGTCGTTATTGTCTTTCTTATATGACTAAATTGTCTGCCTGTGTTACATTTTGCAAAAACGATACAAGTTAGGAGAATGAGGGATGGTTTCATTTCCTTGCCTATGTGTGTCGTTAAGATAAAGGAGGGCGTATTATTGTTAAAGGATATTGTCATAGGGTTTTTCATATAGATATTTTGGAAAAAGGTAGGCA
>CANCKV010000264.1 GCA_947378615.1 Chitinophagaceae bacterium
TTAATTACTACCTGTCTGACTGTATTATTTTCGATGAGCACTTTACAATTCAAAAGACCTAGTATGTTAATAGTCAGTCGCATTGTTTACAACACAATATTTATCGAAACACTTTTTTATTTCTTGATTAATACTCGTATTGAGTGAAATCGTTCTGTTTCAGACTTATTTTGTACCGTTTTTGACTCACATTGTACCATTTTAGAGGCAACTAATACCATTTTAGACCCTGATTGTACCATTTAAGAGGCTGATTGTACCGTAAATTGAATGGATTTACGTAAATCAGTCTTTAAAATGGTCAAGATTACTAAATAAACAGTACAATGTACTAGTAAAATGGTCAAATCTAGTTCTAAACGAGTACTAGACAAGTCTAAAACGGTACAAAGTGGCTTGAAAGTGGTACAAGCAGTGTCTAAAATGGTACAAGCAGTGTCTAAAATGGTACAATTTAGAACTATAGTGGTACAAATAATTTCTATTACGGTACGAGGTGGTTGTAAAATGGTATTGTGAAAGACTAAAAAGAAAATAAAATCCCCCTTATTTGTCAAAATAAGGAGGAACTGAACATTTTATGCTTTAGGTAGAATCGTAAATTGAGCTGGAAGTGTTGCAGATGAATTGGCAATGCAAACTCTACTGTAGCCACTGATTACTATCCATTTTCCACCTACGGCAATATCGATCGGTGTTCCCTCCATCGTTTTTCCTTTAAAAATTTGGATAGCATTTTTACCATCGTTTTCAATGACACTATTAATCACCAATTTTACATTCATTTTTGATTGTCCAAAAGCAATTTTCATTTTTCTCACTTTTGCAGCCTTAGTTCCTGTCACTGTAGTAATGCCGTATTCTCCTAAAACTTTCCAATTGTCAGGATAGGTTTTCTTCAAATAGGCGATAGTTGAACGGATGTGAGCAGCAACAGGCTTAAAAGTGTTATTCCTGTTGTGCGATGCAAGCTGTGATTGAAACCTTGCAATGATTTGTTGACCATGCAAAGCCTTAGCAGCTACACAATTAGCAGCATCTGTTGTGAGATTAATAAAGTTTGAGGTAAGAAAAGTTGTCAATGGACTGATAATAGGCAATATGTATGAGTCATTTTTTGTTTTTATAGCGGTTAATAATTTTATCCAGTCTTCGTCAGTTGTAGGATAAGTCATTTTTCCTGTGTCTGTAATTGTTCCGCCCCAATCTCCAATTGCTTTGAAATTAGGATTAAACAAAGATTTTAAATTTTGACAAGCACCTGTAGTATGCTTTACAATGTTTTTCATGATAGACTTCTCTTGTTGATGAAAATTTTGACTATCCTTATCCAAATCCTTGAAGGATTTGTCAAAAGCAATCGCCTTAGCACCAGTAATCGTGTCGGCGGCGAGGTCGATACCCTTACTAACAAACATGGCAACTAATGGGCCACCTGCTCCATCTGCATCTACCTTAGATTTGATGGTAGCTAAGAGATTTATTTCTTTGGTAAAATTTGAAGGTACTTCTGCACTAGGCATGATAAATTGTTTTAAAGATTAAATTAATTCTTTTTTTTAACAAGACAAAAGTAGAAGGGGGTATTCGTTAATGTATTATACAATTATCTAAAGAATTTGTAGGATTCCTACATTTGGGGTTAATGCTAAAAAATTGGAAAGTAGTAATACCAAAAAAGATGAGATTATTTATTTTTTGAAAGATGCATGCTGACTTTCCAAAATTACCCGAAAGATTTACTTTTGAATAATCGGAGATTTAAAAACACATTACTAGTTGAAATGAATTGGAATTGATGGTAAGTATTGTAAATGATAAAGACATAATAAAATTATTGGCACTTGACAAACTGTTTTCTACCATTTATGAAAAATATGGTTCTCCACCAAATTGGAAAAGACCAAAAGGTTTTATTTCTTTAAGCAAAATAATATTAGAACAACAAGTTAGCTTGGCATCTGCAAATGCTCATTTTCTGAAACTCAATAATTACCTAAAGGACTTTACACCTATAAACATGCTCAAACTTGCTGATGAAGAAATAAGGAATTGTCAAATCAGTAGGCAAAAAACAAAATATCTGCGGGCATTGTCATTAGCAGTTATTGAAGGCGATTTGAATATTGAAAGTCTAGAAACCTTTGACGAAGCAGAAATAAGAAAACAATTGACAAGCATCAATGGTATTGGCAATTGGACAGCGGATATCTATCTCCTATTTTGTTTGCAATCAAAAGATATATTTCCAATAGGTGATATTGCTGTTGTTAATACCATTAAAGAATTGACGAATGCAAAGACGAAAGAAGAGATTCTCATATTATCAGAAAATTGGAAACCCTATCGTTCACTTGCCACTTATTTTTTATGGCATAATTATTTATCAAAACGAAGTAGAAAGATAATTTAACTTGTTTTATCCGAGTTTAAGTTCTAAATAATGCCTCATGTAAACCTAATAACAATACAGTGACAAATAGTTTGTCTTGCCATCCATGCAAGAATTAAGCTATTTTTAATATTAGCAAATCCTAAACCATTTAACCATTACTTTTGTAGGAAACCAAGCCCCCTTGATTAATTCAGAATGTGAATATTAAATCTATGATGGTTAATGATATAAAAGAGTACTCAGAAATACAGCACAAAGCGATTAGTCATGGCTTAATGAAAACCGATAATCTTCTATTTACAGCAATTATATTGACATTTACATTTTTTCATTTTTCAATTACTACTGCATTTTCACAAAATACAAATACTCCTAAACTTGACAACCCATCCTCTCTCACACTTCCTCAATGTATTATTTATGCAATGCAACATCAACCAAATTTGCAGAAATCATTATTGAATATTGAAGTAGCTAAAGCTACAATCGCCATTAATAAATCGGGATTATTACCTCAAGTAGGGGCTACTGCGAACTTTACAAATTATATTAGCCTGCCTACCACTATTTCTAGTACTACTTCCAAACCTGTTAAGACGGGTGTTTTAAATACTTTAATTCCAGGAATTGCCGTTACACAGGCTATTTATAGTCCCACTTTGAAATATGCCACTGCCGCTGCACCAATATTGCAAAAGCAAGCTGAACAGTCAACCGATAGTGTGAAAATTGAATTAGTGGCAGCAGTTAGTAAAACATTTTATAGCCTATTGCTTACCCTTCAACAAATAGATATTCTAAAGGAGGATACACTTCGATTGGGACAAAACCTAAGGGATTCTTATCATAAATATTTAAGTGGGATTGTGGATGAAACCGATTATGAACAGGCAACCATTTCGCTAAATAATTCTGTAGCATCATTAAGGCAAGCCACCGAAAACATTCAACCACAATATGCAGTGCTAAAACAATTAATTGGGTATCCTTCGGCAAATCAATTCAATATCAGTTTCGATACAGCACAGATGGCAAAGGAAATTGAGTTTGATACTACAATTGCTTTGAAGATTGACAATCGAATTGAAGTAAAACAATTGGCATTGTTTAAGGACTTGCAACATCAAATGACTAATTATTACGAGAATCAAGCACTCCCTACCTTTTCTGCATTCTTTAATTATAACTTCGAATTTGAAAATAATCAGTTTTCCAAACTCTACAATAATATCTATCCTTATTCTTATATAGGGCTATCTGCAAGTGTGCCGATATTTACAGGGTTTGCACGGGTTCAGGGCGTGCATCGTTCCAAACTTCAGGAAAGACAATTGGAATGGATTAGTACCGATTTGCAAGCACAAATAAATACGCAATACACTACTGCTTTGGCTAATTACAAGAGTAATTTGAATAACTATCAGACGTTAGAGAAGAATAAGGCATTGGCAAAAAGAGTCTATTTTGTTGTTAACTTACAATATAAACAAGGGATTGTGGCGTATTTGAATGTAATCAATGCAGAATCGAACCTGATTAATGCGGAGATTAGTTCTCTAAATGCCTTATTCCAAGTATTATCGAGTAAGATTGATTTGGAAAAAGCAGAAGGAGTCATTAAATATTAATGGAAAATTGAAAATGGAAAATGTAGAATTGTCAGATTCTTAATTTTCAATTTTCAATTTTCAATTTTCAATTAGAAGTTATGAATGATAAATTATTGAAGTTTGGGGTGATGCTGATTGCTTTAGCAGTTTTTTCATCCTGCGATCAGAAGGTTACTCCTCCAAATCCACCTGTTCCTGTCAATATTATAAAAGTGTCTTTGCAGCCTGTTGTATATTTTGATAAATATCCTGCTACCACACAGGCATTGAATCAAGTAAACCTGTTGCCTCAAGTTCAGGGATATATCACAGGGATATTTTTCAATGACGGTGCGGATGTAAGAAAAGGACAGAAATTATATGAAATAGATACACGTTTGTATCAGGCATCTGTTTCCACTGCTGAGGCAAATCTTAAAGTTGCAAAAGGTAATTATGAACAGGCAAAGCAAGATGCAGACCGCTATGTGTATCTGAATAGCTACAATGCAGTTGCCAAACAACAATATGATCATGCCATCATTGCCTTACAAAATGCAAAAAATCAAGTGGCAGCTGCAGAGGAATCCGTAAAGACTGCAAAGACTAATTTGACCTATGCAATCATCACCGCACCTTTTGATGGCACGGTTGGATTTAGTCAGGTAAAAATTGGTAATATGGTGGTAGCAGGGCAAACGATACTGAATACTATTTCTACTAATAACCCGATTGCCGTGGACATTTTGGTAAATGAGAAACAACTACCACTGTTTGAAGGTTATCAGGACAATAAAAAAGTGGGTAATGATTCATTGTTTACGATGTTACTACCTAATAATGCACCCTATCCATTTCCTGGAAAGATTTCAGTCATTGACAGGGCAGTTGACCCACAAACAGGTTCTATTCGAGTAAGATTGATTTTTCCGAATAATAAGAAAGTCTTAAAGGCAGGGATGAGTTGTGTAGTTAAAGTGCATAATCAGGAAACAGCTCCTCAATTGCTGATTCCAAACAAGGCAGTTGTAGAGCAAATGGGCGAATACTTTGTATTTATTGCAAAAGATACTGCTTATAAACGTTCTCCTGATGTAGATAATAAGCAAGCTGTTGATACTACAATGGAATCTGTCAAGTTGCGTTCTGTTCAAAGAAAAATTCAATTGGGACAAACAATTGGCGGAAACGTAATTGTTTTATCTGGACTTTCTGTAAACGACCGCTTGATTGTAGATGGTGTGCAAGCAATACATGACGGTTCGGCAATTGCAGCAGGAAGTAAACCTCCGTCTTCTAAAGGGCGATGAAAAGTCCTAATTGATAAGAAAGATATAAGGAAGGTTTCGCTCAAAGCGAAGCCTTCCTTGTAAATCATTCTAATCACTCTAATAACTCTAATCAGTGATATGATTGCGAATACTTTTATTAAACGACCCGTCACCGCTATTGTTGTCTCCATTATTTTGGTGTTGACAGGAACCGTGTGCATACTCAATCTCCCCGTCGATCAGTATCCCGATATTACCCCACCTATCGTTCAAGTTAATGCACAATACACAGGTGCTGATGCACAAACAGTGGAACAGACTGTTGCTACACCTAT
>CANCKV010000265.1 GCA_947378615.1 Chitinophagaceae bacterium
GTTTTTAGAATGATTAATTTAACATCCTTTTTTCATATTCATCAACTACAAACTTTCAAATAATAACCACTAATAACTAACCACTAACAACTAAAATCTAACAACTAACAACTAACCACTAATAACTAACCACTAATAACTAACCACTAATAACTAACAACTAATAATTATGAACGAGGGTATTGAACAATTGATAGAAGCACTTAATTTTTCGCCAGATAATATTCCCTTGCGTTTACATCTTGCTGAGTTAATGATAAAAGGATTCATGCTTGATGATGCAGCGTTGCAATATCAGGAAATATTGAACAGAAGTTATGGTAATGACAAAGCTCGAAAGGGACTAGCAAATGTATATATCAAACAAAAGAAATATTCTGCGGCTATTCTTGTTTTTGAAGCCCTCCTTGCCGACAATGTGTTAAAGGGCGAAGAATTGGTGCCTTATGTAAAATGTTTGATTAAAGAAAATTCACAGAATGAAGCGGTGGAAATTTACAAGAAAGTGCTTCAACAATGCCCCGGATTTAAGGACGAGGAAATAGACGGCGTTTTACGAATGCCAAGTACTGCAAAAAGGACAAATATTGACGACGATTACGAAGATGAGCTTGATGATATGTTTGGGGTAGGAGATTTTGAGGGAGATGGAAGGGCAGACTTTTTTATGGAGAAACCTGACCTTAAGTTTGAAGATGTTGGGGGAATGAAAAAGGTGAAGAATGAGATTTCCTTGAAGATAATACAACCTCTCAAGAACCCTGATTTGTACAAGGCATTTGGCAAGAAGACAGGTGGCGGAATTCTATTATATGGACCTCCTGGATGTGGGAAAACTTATTTGGCAAAGGCAACTGCAGGAGAAATAGATGCAAAATTTATCAATATTGGATTGCATGATATCCTTGATATGTGGATGGGGAATAGCGAAAAAAATTTGCATGAAATATTTGCTCAAGCAAGAGAAAATCAGCCTTGTGTTTTATTTTTCGACGAAGTTGATGCAATTGGTGCAAGTAGAAGTGATTTAAAGGGAAGTAGTATGCGTCATGTTATTAATCAGTTTTTGGCTGAAATGGATGGTGTAGAAAATAGCAATGAAGGCATTCTTATTTTGGCTGCTACGAATGCTCCTTGGAGTGTGGATAGTGCTTTTAGACGTCCCGGAAGGTTTGATAGGGTTGTTTTTGTTGCCCCACCTGATATTGAAGGAAGAACAGAGATATTGAATCAATACTTGAAGGAAAAGCCTACAGAAAAAATTGATATAACTGCTGTTGCTAAAGTAACAGAAGAATATTCAGGCGCCGATTTGAAGGCTGTGGTGGATATTGCTACCGAATATAAATTGGAAGAATCGTTGGCAAAGGGTGCAATTGAGAAACTGACTACAAAAGATCTTTTAAAAGCAGCTAAGCAACATAAAAACACAACCGCAGAATGGTTTAGTACAGCACGTAATTATGCATTGTATGCAAATGAAACGGGTTTGTATAATGACATCTTAGATTATTTGAAGATTAAGAAGTAATTACATAAGCACTAATGAATAGCAAAAAAGATATTTCCTAATTGATATTTATATGTTCATTTTAATCAATAGACAAAGATTTCTTTTGACTAAATGAAGCGTCATATCCTTCTTCATATTTCTTAATTGCCTCCAATTCATCCATGAACCTATAGTGCGGAGAAATACATAAAACAGGAATATTGATTGGGTACTTACTACAATTAACCGTCTTTTCTTTTAAGGCAATAAGCGTATCCTCATCAACTACATGGCTGTTCTCAAAATGCTGCCATATTAACTTTAAAGAAATCATTCCGATGCTCACGTCAAATAGATAGGCATCCAACGTTTCAAGTTGGGCTTGATTTCTTAGCATTTGATTATTATCAATTAATTCCCCAAAATGATGAATCCATACACCTAATCCACTTCTTAGGTTGTTTATTTGGTCACTCAAATTAAAATTTCCATTACAAAATCTTAACCAATCATCTATTTTATGCCTAAATGTATTTCCACATACATTCAACTCTGATTTCAACGTTATTAATTCATTGGACAAAAGATTCTTAAAACTATTTATATTCATTATAAGATAGAAACAAAAATCAGAATCATCAATTTTCAATTTAGAGTAAGGACCATCCTCGCGTTTTCTATCTAGTAATTCTTTGCACTCATTAAAATAAAATTCATAGGGAAGTAGTAATATGTTAGGGTTTGTATCATTATCTTCTGGAAATAATAGGGCTAAAATCTTATCAGCATTTGAATTTGCAAATTTCTTTTCTGTCTTCATCTCGCTAGTAGTAAAGTCTAGAAGTGTAGATTCAAAGAAACTATTATCTAAAAGAGTTATAAAATCTCTTACTCCCCAATTGTTAAATTGTTCAATCCTTTCATCAAGAAAAGTTTTAAATAAATGATCATAAAGAAGTTTTTTTTTCCTGTAGAGAGTATAAATATCGTTTGAAGGATGTTTTACAAGTTGCATTTTCTTATAGGATTCATAATAGGAATGAATGGCTTCTACACAATCTTCCCAATTATCCCAATTTGATTTGGTAAGGAAGTCAGTCATAAATTGCACCTGCTTTTTGACACTAAAATTTTTATAATTCTTTTCAAAAAACAGTATAGTATTCAATTCGCCAGCTACCTGCAATTTGTCTGCTAACAAATAGACAAGTTTTAATGAATGAATCTCAAATTCCTTATTTACAGTACTAGTAGGTGTGCTAAAGGTTGTTATTTGCATGTAAGTGATTTAAGTGATGAGTATTATGTTGTAGGTATTACGTATTTCATTTTAAGTTTCTGTTAAGTTTTAATGAATTCAATATTCAAACATCATTCATTTACACCTACAACTTAGTACTTATAACCTAGAACGAATTACTCCAAAGTGACTTTTAATCGGCGGAAATAGATTTCTTTTTAATTAATACTAGACCATCTTCTTCTCTATCTAGTTCTTGTCTTTTCATCTCTTCCTCATTTCTATAGGAAGTAAGAAAGGACATATATGGTATTGTTTGCGGGTATTTAGGATTGTTGAGTGTGGTTGTCCTTAAAATAGAAATAGTTTCTTCATCTAATATATTAAAACGTTCGTAATATTTCCAGAAGAATTTCAGAGGGGCTACGCCAACATATATATGATAATCTTTAGTATCTATGAATGACTGCTGATTAATATCAATTATCATTTGATTGGTATTGATTACCTCTTGAAAAGTATCCATGATTCCAATTATTTCATCTTTTAAAATGGCAATTTGTTTCTCATAATCTTTATTTACTCTACAAAACTGAATCCATTCATCCATCTTAAGTCTGAACAAATTACCATCTTCCCTTAGTTGATTTCTAAGAACTTTCAATTCCAAGGCAGTCAATCTGTCAATACAAGGTATCTTAATCCCAAGGTGATAGAAACTATCCACTTCATAAAAAAGATTCTCATCTCTCGGCAAAATTGGTTCTCCTTCAAATAAGTAATCATTGCACATGAACATAGTGGATAGTGCAAGGATTTGTGGTTCTTCTGTTTCATCAGAAGGGAATAATAATTCCAATACACTTTCCGCTTTTTTGGCTGCATTTATTCCTTCTATATCCAACGATTCTCCACTACTCATCTCAATCAAGGAAGTCTGAATAGTATCTCTATCGGCGAGATAGGAAATCTCATTCATTCCCGACTTAGAGAGGTCTCCAGAATATATTTCCATAAATTCATTTAAAAACGTCCGTAATGACTTCTCTTGTTTCTTAATTTCAACAATGACTTGTTGTGTAGGGTGCTTTATGGCATTCATTTGTTTTAACCCGAGAATAATGGTTTCTAAATACTGCTTTGAAGGTTCCTTATCTTCTACACTAGATACATTGAGCCCATTCTGAATATACCGTTTCATTTTATCCATTTTGAATTGTCGGTACTCTTTTTCAAATGAAAGATCTGCCGCTATTTGCCCACTAAGCATCACCCTGTCAGCAAGAAGGTAGCATCCCTTAATAGGAAATATATCTAATAGGGCTTGAACCCTACTCGTAGGTGTTGTAAAAACAATTGCTTTCATAATAAATATGTTATTCTTTTATTTGTCAATATAGACGGTTACTTATTTTGTGTATCAAACTTTACATATACTATATCATAGAGATAACTTCTTGGAAGTCATCAAATATTAATCAATTGAAATAAATCTATGCTTATTGAAAACTATTCCTTCTTCTAAGTAGTCAGCATCAATTTTAATCATTTCATCTTTATTTCTATATTGTGTCATAAAACACATTACTGGCAAATAATCAGGGTATTTCTCCATGTTTGAAGTCTTGTTTCTTAGAATGGTTAATACCGGTTCATCAAGAATCTTATAATATTCATAAAACTTCCAAATAGCCTTCAATGAGGCAACTCCCATATAGATATAAATATCCTTTGCATCTAAAGGAAGCGTCAAACCTTTATTTACCAATAAATTATTGTTGATATAGGTATTGAAACATTCAAATAAATTAGGATAAACTTCATTATTAAAATATTCAATTTTCATTTCGGCGGTATTGTCATCTTTGCAATACATAATCCATTCATCAATTTTCTTTCTGAAATCAATACCCGAATCTATTAATTGATTTCGGATAGCTTTTAGTTTGGTAGGACTAAATCCTGCTACAGAAGGAATTGTAAATGTGTGAAAGATATGAATATCATCAAAACTTAAGTCATCTTCTTTGACATCATCAGTTGTGAATTTGTTGTGAATATCATAAGGGTTTTGGGCTAGATTACTAGGAAATGCAAGTATTGAAGGTGCTTCATTCTTTGAAGGGAACATCATTGAAAGGATACAGTTAGCACTTCTTTCTGCTGCATCTTTTCCAGTAAATTCATGTCCAACACTCATCTCTGGAAGTATAATTTCTATTACATCATCACCTAACAGATTAGCCATATCACTAATGTCATATAGGTCAAACTGAGAAATAACATGTTCGACATAGCCCTTAAAAATACCATCATAAGTACTCAACATCTTATTATAAGAAACAAATAAGTCTTTTGGAGGATGTTTGTAGTTCTGCATCTGTTTTGTTGCCTTTATGAAGTGTTCAAAACTTGCAACCATTTCATCCCTATTTTCATTTTCTGACATTTTATATTCAGATAACATAAGCTTTGAACGCTTCAAGACATTAAAATACTTAAAGTTCTTTTCAAATGTTAAATCAGCGCCTGTTTGACCTGCTACGACTAACCTGTCTGCAAAAAGATAACATCCTTTTAGTGGTGTCACTTCTTCTGATATTGGTACAATACTAGATGCTGTGCTAAATACGATTGCTTTCATTTTAATTATTAATTATTTTCAATAATAGATTTTTCTAAATCAAGTTATATTCCCCAAATAAGTAACAGAAATTATTTGGCTAATCAATTTACAACCTGACTAATAACTAAAACTTGTTGCATCAAACCCTTTAATCAACAGAAAGAGATTTCTTTGTCCTATTGTCTTCCAATTCCTCGTCTCCC
>CANCKV010000266.1 GCA_947378615.1 Chitinophagaceae bacterium
CATTACAAATTATATAAGTAATTATGAAAGCAGTAATCTTTTTATTTAGTACAACTTTGTTATTTCAAAGTTGTTATTCTCAGTCAAGTTCAAATAAAAAAGTAAATACAATGGAAGAAGACAAGTCAAAAAATCACGTGTACTCAAAAACAGATAGTAGCAAAGTTAATTTGAAAGAGGAAGAGTGGAAAAAGATTTTGAGCCCTGATGTCTTTCATATTGCTCGACAAAAAGGAACCGAACGACCTTATACTAGTAAGTTTGAAGACTTTAAAGAAGTGGGTACTTTTTATTGTGCAGTTTGTGGTAATCCATTATTTAAGAGTGATGCAAAATTTGAAAGTGGCTGTGGTTGGCCAAGTTTTTACGAACCAATCAGTAAGGATGCCATCATTTTCACTCCCGATAATAGCCATGATATGAATCGAACTGAAACACAATGTGGAAGATGCAAGTCACATTTAGGACATGTTTTCAATGACGGTCCCCCTCCTACGGGACTTCGCTTTTGTATCAATGGCGTGGTACTTGATTTTGAAAAAGCCAAAAAGGCGGAGAAGCATTATCAAGAGAAAAAATAATAACAAAAAATAACCTTAAACTACTTGCAAGATTATTGTAAGTAGCTTAAGGTCATTTTTTTGATGCACTATTTTTTTATTAATACATAGGTTCAACACCTAATTATTAATACCATTTAATTATTCTATGTGCTACCAAGTATTGCTTTTGGCACGATTAATTAAATATTTCTTTCAAGAAACTAGCAAGTCTCAAACCTCCTAGAAGCAGTTGTTTTTCTACAACTACAGCATTTTGATCTATATAGGACTGATTTACTTTGGAATCCTTCATGTTATATGCCTGAGGTAAATAGCTACGTGCATCATACATCCAACTAACTAAATCGATGCGTTGTATTTTTACAATTTCCTCAGGAGTATAAGAAGCATAAAATTTCGTACAACTATCAATAGTAATTTTCTTTTGGTCTATAATTTCCGAGTCCCAAAAGCTATGCAGATTTCCTGAATATCCCGGGGCATCTATATTAACTGAATTGCCGCCTCTATCCTCAGGATATCCATTATGTAGTGGTTGATGCAAATCGCCAACCAAATGAAATGCCATTACTATATAATTCTTGATTTGGCTTTCCTTCAGTTTTTCCTTGTGCTTCATTGCAGCTAAAATAGAATTTAATACAGTGATCGTATTGCCCTCCGTTACAGGCTTATAAACACTGTCTTTTTTTAAATTAATGTAATGCCATGTCTTCATATAATTGTAATAATCATCAGACCGCATGTCGTCCATCCAAGTTGCTGCATCATCAATGCTCATTTTATTCAGATAATGTTTTACTTTTTTCTGTGTGCTCTCATCTAAATATTTAAAAGCAATTTCGGCAACAAGGTGATGTCCTACCGCTCCCCATGCAAATAATTTTGGAGAAGATGCTAAAAATAAAGTGGCAGTTAGAAATGCGATGAATACTTTTTTCATTAATTTACTTTTTTGTTTTCCTAATTCTTTCTTTAATACTTTGCAAGTATAAGTGTTTTACTTTCAATCAAAAGACTTTTGTACTCATTTTTACAGCAATAATTTCCAGAAAGCAAATTATTTGTTTTCTCATAGAATGATTTAATGAACAATCTCTATTGATTTAACGAATAATTGTAATATAATCCGTCTTGAAAATGATTGTAAAGTTCCTATGTCCAACTTTTCTCCCTAATTTCGTCGGCTTATTTTCAAACACGAAAAAAGCATTTACAATGAAATATTTATTTATAAATTTTGCCATTCTTCTTATTTCAATTCAATCTTATGGTCAAATAAAAATCTTATTTGATGCCACTAAGGCTGAAACTGCAGGTTCAGCAAATTGGGTCATTGATGCGGATCAAAATAATTTGAATTGGACAAAGACCTCTACAGTAACTACAGGTGGTTCGAAGGCAAATGCACAAATATTGCCTACACCCGATCAAAGTACTATTACTTCTACTACAGTAGAAACTACTTGGACAGGTGCCTTGTCAAGTTGGGGAATAGATTGTGTGAACAAAGGGTATCATGTGGAAAGCTTACCTTATAATGGTAAAATAACTTATGGTGACAATACAAATGCTCAGGATTTGAGTAATTACAAAGTGTATATAATAACTGAACCCAATATTTACTTTAAGGCTGCCGAAAAGACAGCTTTAATAAACTTTGTAAAAAATGGAGGAGGATTATTTATCATTTCCGATCATGCAGGTGCCGACAGAAATAATGACGGAAGTGATTCTCCAACAATTTGGAATGATTTATTTACAAACAATGGGATAGTGAGTAATCCATTTGGAATTAAGTTCGATACAACCAATCCCAATAGTAATAAATATCCTGGCGATTTTTCTGAAACAACTACCAACTTTACTACTGCCGCTAATCCAATCACGAAGGGTGCTTATGGTACTGCTACTAAATTAAAATATTCAAATGGCTCTTCGATGGTATTAGACACCTTTGCAAATCCTACTGTGAAAGGAGTCGTTTTTGCAAAAGAATCAACTAGCAAAATTAATGGCGCCATGTTTGTTTACGCAAAATATGGTAAAGGAAAAATAGTAGCAACAGGCGATAGCTCTCCTTGTGATGATGGAACAGGTGCAAGTGGTGCATCTCTTTATGTCAGTTATGCAAATGATCCAGCCGTTGCAAACAATCATCGTTATTTATTTATGAATGCTACTATTTGGTTGGCTACCACAGATACTGTTGTTCCTATTAAATTCATTAGTAATGTTACAAAAAATCAAAACAATCAGACTTCAATAACTTGGAAGGCAAGTCAATCTAATGGACAAAGCGTTAACTATGAAGTGGAGCGTTCTGTAAATGGAGTTGATTTTAATGTAGTTGGAACAATCACAGGAAAGAACTTAGAAAATAGTTCAATTGAAAACTATCAATGGGAAACAAACGAAACAGTTACTACCACCACTTATTATAGAATAAAGGCAAATGAAAATGGGAATATTTCTTACTCTCAGGTTGCAACGTTAAGTCCAAACAACAAGCAGAAAATTACTATTTTCCCTAATCCTTTATCTAATAATTCAGACAGAAAATTTACTATAAGTGGTATAACTAATGGTAGCGTGATAACTATTACGGATTTGAAAGGGGCAAAATATTATCAAAATATTGCAACGGGGGTTTCTATCAGCTGTGATTTAAATGCAGTGAAAAATAAAATGGCTGCAGGCGTTTATCTGATTAATATTAAAAATGGCGATAGTATTCAAACAGAAAAACTAATGGTTGGGAAATAAGTATCTCATTGGAAATATTAATTGTTAGGAATGCTGAACAATTAAATTGAGCAATATGACCATCTATTCACTAATGCTTTCCCAAATAATGTAAAGCAGGATTCCTATGTGCCCTCATTTACATATAAACGATGTCTTTTCTATGTGGCTATGAAACCTACTATATAACTTCTTTTCAAAAAGTCGTTCCTAATGCTACGAAGTAGGATTCCTATGTGCCCTTCTTTTATATAAAATACAAGAAAAAACCTATGCTTTTCTATGTGGCTATGTGCCTATGTGGTAGCCTTTTTTCTTTGCTAAAAGTTATATAACTAGAAACATTATCCGCCTAATTTCTCACTTTGTGTTGAGTCCTTTTTCTTAATATTTCTTATTGTTTTCTATAGTAATACTCTTTATAATTGCTCCATTTATTGCTTTTTCTTTCCTTAGGATACACTTTCAATTTATAAGACAGAGGTCGGTGTACCCTAAATAATTTTATACCCGATATTTATTAGGTCTTTTTTAGTAATACAATATAGGATGGAAAGTGATCACTGTAGCCTCCTCTATAATTGAAACCATCCCATGTTCTCATTGGATATCCTTTGTACAGCCCTTTATTTTCAATCATATATTCTTTGTTGAAAATAAATTGTTTATAATAAAAGAATCCTTCTTGATGTTTGTTTATCAAAGGATAGTTAACCATTATTTGATCAAACAAACTCCATGAATCGTTAAATGCCAATGTGCCAATTCCTTTTTTGTATAGCTCCCAAAAAGGATTATAAATTCCCCCTTTGTTTACCTCTTCTGCATTCCCTTTAGCATTTAATATTTTCAAAACGCTAGCATTAATTGGATCATCATTTAAATCGCCCATAATGATGATTTTGGAATTTGGTTCTGACCTCTCTATTTCAGCTATTTGAATCTTACAGACGGCAGCGGCTGCAATACGATTGGGTTCACTCTCTTTATCACCTCCCAATCTACTAGGCCAATGATTAACCAATAAATGTATCCTTTCGCCAACCAAATTCCCAGTTACCCACAAAATATCCCTTGTATATTTTTCGTATTTTGAATGGTTAGGTAAGGCAACAAACAAAGGACTACTTTTTTCAACTACAAAATATTTGGGATTATAAATCAACGCAACGTCAATTCCTCTCGCATCCCTACTATCATAGTGTACATATTTTAAATTTCGGTTTATCAAAGAAGGACTATGGATTAAGTCATTCAAAACGGTGTCATTTTCAATCTCAGCTACCCCTATCAATGCGATACCGTCTCTTGAAACATCTGTTCCAATTTGAGCTATTACAGTAGCAAGTTTTATAACTTTATCTAAATAAATGGTGGAACTATATTTATAATCTCCCTTTGGAGTAAAATCAACATCAAAAATAGAAGGGTTATGGATAGTGTCATAAAAATTCTCACAGTTATAAAAGGCCACTACCGCTACTTTATAGCTAAGTTTTTGTTGTGCAAAATTCAAAAAAGGTAAAAGTATTAATATGATTAAACTTTTCATTTTAATTATTTTGCTGTAAAAGTAGTGCTTATGTAAAACTATTTAGATTTTATTAACAGTTATGAAATGATTATCTTTTTTAAAAAATATTATTATTAAATAAACTTCTTTACATTCGCTTGAATTAATTAGAAAAGTAATGAGGAGATCTATTTGTTTACTTCTGTTGTTTGGAGTCAGTTTAAATATGGCTTCTTCTCAAGAAGTGAAAAAGACTGAACTAAAAAATATTGATTCGCTGTCCAATATCAATGATAGCACTAATATGCAGAATGAATTAAAATCTAGTTTATTAGATAATATTCCTGTTATTTCAATAGATGATAATGAAGTAGGGGCAGTAGCTGATCAAAGTGTATCATCAGCACTTACATCGAGTAGAGATCCTTTCATTTCTGCAGCTTCATTTAATTTTAGTGCTGCCCGTTTTCGAACAAGAGGGTATGATGGAAGCAATTCCACCACCTATATTAATGGTGTTTCCATGGAAAACCTTGATAATGGTTTCACTCCGTTTGGACTTTGGGGTGGACTAAATGATTTAATGCACTATCGTGATTTAGTGTATGGGTTACGCCCTAATACATTTAGTTATGGTGAAATTGGTAGTAGTACACAAATCGATACCCGTGCAGGAAGACAACGCAAGCAAACCCAATTAGGGATGGCATTTTCTAATAGAAC
>CANCKV010000267.1 GCA_947378615.1 Chitinophagaceae bacterium
TTAAATACAGACTTAACCGTCTTCAAAATTACTTAAAATGACAAACAAGGCACAGGCAAAATTGGCAAGAAATGAAACAGTAGAAAATTTAATGGAGGCGCAAGCAGCTGAATATAATACAGATGCTGCCATGAAAACAATCGTACTAAAATTTAAAACAGATTGTGCAACCGCAAATGCATCATCAATTATTGCAGAAACAGACAACAGTGGCTATAGTGCCGAAAAGCATCTAGCAAAAGACGCTGCATGCGCTACCGCAGCAGCATTATCTGCAAATTGTCAGGTGAAATTGGATATTTTGGGCAATATCATTGCTTCCCAATCTTTGAATGGTACCCTCTCTTACTACACTTCTACTTCCGATGCATTGTGTAGCAGCAGGTTGATGAGTGTACATAATAGTATGTCGGAAAACCTAACCGTATTGACACCTGATTATTTGACAGCGGCTCAGTTGACCGCATTCTTAGGACAAATAAACACCTTTTCAGGGCTTAGTGGCACTTCAAGCCTAGCGATTGGAGGAGAAACAGTGGCAACAAAACAGGCCGCCGCTGATTTGAAGGTGACAGATAAAGATGTGGCGACAATCAAGAAAGTAGCATTGAAATACAAAAAATTAAATCTTCCCTTTTATAACCAAATAATAAATGCTTGCAGGACTCCTAAAATTCCTGTACATCATACGCCTGTTGAAATTGCAGTTAAAAACTCAATCACAGATGAACCTATCGGAGGAGTGTCTTCTACTTTTTCAAAATCGAAGGAAATACAAATAAGTAATCCTCAAGGTATCATTTCTTATATCACCATGTCGGCAGGTAATACGATTGCAACATTGGTAAAAAAAGGGTTTATCTCCAAGTTAGTCCCCTATAAAATTGTACGTGCACAATTGAATTCATTTTCTGTTTCCCTAACTCCAGGAACAATGACGGCCGAACAAGAATCGGCATTCAAACTAAAAGTAGCCGAAGCAATTGCTGCCAAGAAAGCTGCTATTGCCTCAAAATTAAAGTCGAGAAAAGCTGCAAAGGTTGCTGCTGCTTTAGCTGCAGAAGCAGTTAAAAAGGCTGAAGCTGAATCTCTTTCTACTAAACCTACTATTGAATAGGTTTAAAAATGAAAAGTTGCTAACCTTGATAGGATTTTGAATCCGGCGATTTTCATTCAGTATCTTTCATTCTTTTATCTTTGACGCATGAAGAAATACTGGATAATTTGTATTGCATTTTTTCTTGGCCTACTCCTTTCTGCCTATCATCCACACGATTACTTTACTTGGATATTAGAAGTCTTTCCTACATGGTTAGGCTTTGCCGTATTACTCATTAGTTTCAACAAATTCAAATTTACTACCCTAACATATACACTAATACTAATTCATTGCTATATCCTATTTATTGGAGGGCATTATACCTATGCCGAAGTACCGTTATTCAATTGGCTGAAGGGAATATTCCATTTGGCACGAAACGACTATGATAAGGTAGGACATTTTGCGCAGGGCTTTGTTCCTGCAATGATTGTGAGGGAGTTATTTATTAGAAAGCAAATAGTAAAACATGGGTGGATTCCTTTCTTAACTATTTCAGTATGTGGTGCAATCAGTGCCATGTATGAATTGTTGGAATGGTTCGTAGCGTTCACTTCAGGACAATCTTCAGAATCATTTTTAGGCACACAAGGAGATAATTGGGATACACAATCCGACATGCTATTTGCTTTTATCGGTGCAAGTTGTATGCTTCTATTTTTTGCTAAAATACAGGATAGTAAAATCAATCAAATCAGTAAAAAGAATTAATTAGTTAACCAAAATTTGTAAGAGTAAAACACTTATATGCATGACAAATAAATCAATTAACCTATTAGAAGGGCTTGGTGTCGGAATGAGAATTCTCTCCTTTACAGCATTGAGTATTATGGGAAAATCTACGCCTTTTTTAGCATTATGGATATTCAATACAGTTGATGCCATCATACTGACTTATTGTGCTATTATCAGAGACAATAAATCCTATATCATACTGAATGTGTTTTGGATAATCGTTGGTTTGATTGGCATTTATAATAGCATTTAAGAATGCATTCTAAAGCTTTTTTATTCATTGAACTTCATCACAATAGAATGCCTATTCTTTGGTAGCAGGTTGTCGAGCTTAATTGACTTTATTTAAAAAGCAATTCTGATAATTTGAAAGAAAATCGTTGACGCAGAATCCTTGTAAGGGATTAAAACCCATTTAGGGTTGGTCGTTTACCTATTAATTCGAAAAACTTAATTACCTCCTCTATTATTAACTAAGAAATCCAAACTTTTTTTCCATATTAGCTTCGCTTTCTTAAATTAAACTTACTTTTATCGCTTTTGAAAATAATAATTATTCTTTATGTCAATTTTATCTAAAATACCCCTCGTATTATCTATGGCTGTTCTATTTGGATTTACAAACAAACCCACAACTCCAATTAAGAGTCTATTGCCTGCAAGTAATCCTTTCAGTAAAGCAAGTACCCTCCCTTATGGTGTACCTGATTACACCAAAATTAAGGATGCCGATTATCAGCCTGCCTTAGAAGAAGGTATTAGGCAGCAGCTAGAAGAAATTAAAGGGATTGCTGAAAATCCTGCACCTGCTACGTTTGCTAATACCTTAGTGGCTTTGGAAAAAAGTGGGCAATTACTCGCTCGTGCAAACAATGCATTTACCCTTGTTTCAGGTGCAAATACAAACCCTACCCTTCAAGAGTTGCAAGAGTTTATTGCTCCTAAGTTGACTGCATTAAACGATGCCATTTATTTGAATGGGAAACTATTTAAAAGAGTAGAAAAACTATTCAACAACAAGACAAAACTTGGTTTAGACAAGGAATCGGCCCGTTTGTTGGATTATTATTATCAACAATTCATCAAGGCAGGAGCAAAACTTTCAGACTCAGATAAGGAAGCCCTCAAAAAACTAAATGAAGAAGAATCCTCGTTAGGAGCAAAGTTTGGTAATCAGTTATTAGCAGCAGCTAAAGAAGGCGCCTTAGTAGTGAGTGATGTAAATGAATTGGCAGGTTTATCACAAGCACAAAAAGATAATTATGCACAAGCTGCTAAAGCAAAGAAATTAGATGGTAAATGGTTGATTTCATTAAAAAATACGACTCAGCAACCATCCTTATCTTCATTAACAGTTCGAGCAACAAGACAAAAACTATTTGAAGCATCATGGTCAAGGGCTGAGAAAGGAGATTCTAATGATACTCGTCCTACCTTTATTAGAATCGCTACAATCAGGGCTCAAAAAGCGAAGCTATTAGGTTTCAAAAGTTATGCTGCTTGGAATTTGCAAGATCAAATGGCCGAAAATCCTGAAGCTGTAGAACAATTCTTTGCCAAATTAGTCCCTTCTGCTATTGGAAAGGCAAAAGAGGAAGCTGCTGATATTCAGGCCTTAATTAATAAACAAAATGGCGGTTTTGATTTGCAGCCTTGGGATTGGGATTTCTACTCAGAACAAGTTAGAAAAGAGAAATACAATTTAGATGAAAGTGAGATTACACCCTATTTTCAGTTAGATAAGGTATTGGAAAAGGGGGTGCTTTTTGCAGCAAGCAAATTGTATGGCGTAACTTTTAAGGAACGTCATGATATTCCTGTTTATCAATCGGATGTGCGTGTTTTTGAAGTATATGATCATGATGGAAAACCATTCGCCTTATTCTATTTTGATTATTATAAAAGAGATAATAAAAACGGTGGTGCATGGATGAACAATTTGGTGGGGCAATCCACTTTAATTGGTACAAAACCTGTTATTTATAATGTATGCAACTTTACTAAGCCTGCTGCGGGTCAACCTGCATTAATTAGTTTTGATGATGTCACGACGATGTTTCATGAGTTTGGGCATGGATTACATGGTTTATTTGCAAGTCAAAAGTATCCTACCTTATCAGGAACAAGTGTCGCGAGAGATTATGTAGAGTTCCCTTCGCAGTTTAATGAACATTGGGCATTAGACACAAAAGTGCTAAAAAATTATGCGGTGCATTATAAAACAGGTGCTACGATACCACAATCATTGGTAGATAAAATCAAAAAAGCCAATTCATTCAATAAAGGATATAGCCAAACTGAGATATTAGCGGCCGCATCACTTGATTTAAAATGGCATAACCTGTCAGCAAGTGATGAAATCAAAGATGCAGATGCCTTTGAGAGTAAGGCTTTGAAAGATTTGGGATTCACTTTTGAACCCGTGCCCACCCGTTATCGCTCCTCTTACTTTTTACATATTTGGGGCAATGGTTATGCAGCAGGATATTATGCTTACGAATGGACTAAAATGTTAGAAGAAGATGCTTTTTCATGGTTTGTAGAGCATGGAGGATTGACTAGAGAAAATGGACAACGCTTTAGGGATATGATATTGTCTAAAGGAAATACGGAAGACTACAATACGATGTTTAAAGCATTCCGTGGTCATCAACCTGATTTGAAACCGATGGAAAGGGAATTGGGATTGCCTGTGAAGTAATTTAGAGTTCTTAACACAAGGGAAACAAGGAAAAAGCAAGGAACACTAAGTGTTTTAATCGAACTAATGAATATTTTAATTCCTTGTGGTCATTGTGGTAAAATATGTGAGTAGTAAGTCAGGAAGTAATTGGAAAATTAATAACCGTTAAAATAATAATGAATGAAATCTGTTTGGATTAATGAGGCTTATCAAGTAAGCGTGAAAGAAGTTGCTGAACCAATTCCCTCAAGTGACGAGGTCTTATTGGAAATTTACTACATCGGATTGTGTGGTAGCGATTTGAGTTCTTATAAAGGGGTATCACCGATGGTTGTATATCCTGTGGTCCCAGGTCATGAGGTGAGTGCTGTCATAAAAAGCAAGGGGGCAAATGTACCTGATACCTACTCAATCGGGGATATGGTTACGGTGAATCCTTATTCATCTTGTGGCGTTTGTCCTGCTTGCCGAGTGGGTAGGACGAATACCTGTGAATTTAATCAGACACTTGGAGTTCAGCGTAATGGGGCATTGAAGAAATTCTTTACTATTCATCATAGCAAACTAATCAAGAGTACGGTTCTGACTGAGAAAGAATTTGCACTAGTAGAACCACTTAGCGTAGGATATCATGCGGCAAATAGAGGTGGTGTTTCTGAGACAGATACGGTATTGATATTCGGTTGTGGGATGATTGGCATCGGTGCTATTTTGGCGAGTATCCGAAAGGGTGCAACTGTTATTGCTGTTGACCTTGATAATCAAAAGTTAGATTTGGTAAAATCATTTGGGGTAAAACATACTATCAATGCAAAAGAAACAGATGTATTAACGAAGGTTCGTGAAATAACAAATGGAGAGGGAGCAAATGTATGTATCGAGGCTGTGGGTGCACCTGCCACTTATACAACTGCAATTGAGGCTGCTGCTTTTGCGGGTCGAGTTGTTTATATTGGCTATGCAAAGAGTGACATCCTGTTTAATACGAG
>CANCKV010000268.1 GCA_947378615.1 Chitinophagaceae bacterium
TCTCCTTATTGTTTTTTTCAAATACGATTATTGAATCATTAATAAATTCTATTGCCTTGTCAACATTATCAATGCTTTTTGTTTTTTCATCTACATAAGCTATAAAGTGAGTATGTAATGTGCTGAGAATATAGTTTTTCAAAAAAGCATAGTCGATTTGTTGGTTGTCAATTTGCATCATACAAGTATAATACTGAAGGGTTGTTTTTATTAACTCGGTAAGTAGTACTTCTAATAATTCATCATTGATATAATCATCACCCTTAGTTATTATAATAGTCATTTCATTCGTTAATCGTTAAAAACATCCATTGCTTTGTCAAGTTCTGAATTGATAATTTTTGCGTAAATCTGCGTTTTTAGAATATTACATTAGTTAAATAAATCCATTGCTTTGTCCATTTGAGAATTTACAATTTTAGCATAAATCATTGTTTCCCTTAAATTAGCATGTGCCAAGATTTTAGAAACTATCTCAATCGGAACTCCCAATCTTAATGCCTTTGTTGCCCAGGTGTGACGGCTGATATGAAAACTAATCGACTTATCAACCTTCGCCCTTGTAGAAATAATTTTTAAGTTCTTATTGATTAAAGATGTAGCACAAGTAATCGCATTATCGAAAAGTCTTGCATCTTTTTCATTCAAACCATCCTCTAAAACTGGAAAGATATAGTTATTAGGTAAGCTATTTTCTTTTTGAAAGGTTTTTACAATTTTAAGTGCTGCATCTGGCAATTTTAAACGCAATTGCTCTTTGGTCTTTTTTATATCAATTAATAGATATTCACCATCCAAATGCCCCCACTTTAGCTTTAAAACATCCGATACACGAAGCCCACCCGCATAACAAGCAAAAACAAACATATCACGATGACACTTTATTAAAGTACCTGCCTTGATTTCGAGCTCTTCAATATGTTGTAATTCATCATCAGTTAGAAAAGTCCTTGAAGTCTTTTCCAATTTAATCTTGAATTTATAAAATGGACTTATTGACATTTCAATCATATCCCTTTTGATGGCTTCATTGAAAATGCGACGAATAAACTTTAAATCTTTGTGAACAGTATTGGTTTTATTACCTAATGTAACACGAAGATATTTTTCATATTTTGTCAAATAATCAACAGTTATGTCCTGAAAGAAAATGCTTTTATCATTATTGTATGTCCTTAATTTATTAATGATTGACTTGCACTTATCATGAGTACCAACATTACCATTACTTTCATAGGATTCTAAAACCTCTTCCGCTATAACATAAAAATCAGTTGGCTTCTTACCATACAACTTGCTTCTTAGCTGATTTGTAGTTAGTGATTTGGTTGCAGTTTCATTCGAGATTACTTCACCCTGTAACTCGGTTATCTTTGCAGACAACTCAAAGTTTTTCCTTGCGCTATTTGGATGCCTTGACTTTATTTTGTTTTTATCAAAATCCCAATCTTCTAAAGGTATCATTGTGCCAGAAGCTAAATAACTTACTTTTCTGTCTTTGATTAATCGGTAATGAATGGGGGCTTCTCCTTTTTTATTGACTTTGTCTTTACGGCAAACAATTACTACACTTGTCATCGTTTATATTTTATTATATGTAAATATACGCAATTAAGTGCAGACTGGGGTAAACAATGGGGTAAACATTTAGGTTATTTTGATGCTTTTTTCTACCTTTAACAGCACTATGTGTTTTCATGAAAGCCTTATCTGTATTGCATTTCAGTGAAAAGAGGGGTTTGATGGTGAAAAGTACTTAATCCTAACGCGGTCACAAAATAGAATAAAAAAGCGTTGTTAATCAATAGATTACAACGCTTTTTCTTTTTCAATTATTTTTTACTTTTCAACATACACATCTCACAGGAAACAATCAAATTATATGTAGGAATAAAAATAAAAGTCAAGGATACCGCCTACAAAACACTCAAACGCAGACGGCATCCTATTTGACCCTCTCTCTATCTTTCAGTTTTTAGTTATTAGTGATTAGTTGTTAGTGAAGAATAAACGATTCTTATCATTATCCTTCATTTTATCTAACCACTTACAACTAACCACTATTGTATGCTTAACGTTGATTGGAACACTTTTTCCTTACTATTCACATTCTTTATCACTACATTATAAACTCCTGCTGCAATAGAACGCTCAATATTAATTGTATGAGTGCCATTTCCACCTGTATGTGCAACGGTACTTTCAACAACCTTTTGTCCTAGTGCATTTGTGATGCTTACAAGATACTTTCCAGCCACTACATTATCCAATTGAACATTGAGTGTCTTACCAACCAACGGGTTTGGATACAACGTAATTCCTAATTCGTAATTCGTAATCAACTTAGCGATATTACTGTATGCAATCGTTCCATCAATATTTACAGCTTTGACACGGTAGTAAGTGGTTGCAACTACATCTTTATCAGTAGCAGCATAGCTTGCTGTTGCCGTATTCTTAGCAGTCTCCTCTCCTATCTTAGCGAAACTAGAACCATCAGCAGATTTCTCTACTTCAAACTTAACTACTCCATTTTCGCCAACAGTATTCCACTTGATTGTAGCTACATTGCCATTTGCAGTGGCTGTTGCAACAATGCTGTTTACAGATAGAGTAGTTGGCTTGAATACCACACTAAACCTGTTTTGATAAGTTGAAGCAACTTTAGTATCTGCTGTGAAGGCAATCGTATCAATTCCACTTGAAAGTGCTGTTGTCTTATTAGTGTAAGCATCCTTGATATAAGGCGCTACACCATTTCTTGCAAAGTCACTAGAATTAATCACTAATTGGTATTGTGTACCACTCAATTGACCTAGGTTGATTGGAAGAATATCAGCAGTAGTTGCAGGTAATCTACCATCAATACTTAGGCTCTTACCACTTTCAACAATCGATAAGTTATCAGAAGCATTGCTCATTTTACCTGCATCTTCTCTTCCAATTCCATTGCTGAAACGAGTACCGAAGACTGCCACAACAGCATCCATCTTCATGTAGCTTGAGCCGGATTGTTTCATCAAATTAATTGATAATCCACTGTTTGTTGAAGTAGTACCAAATACCCCTGTTCTAGCAGTAGTAAGAATTGATTTATCTGTCTCTGTAATTGTCAAAGTAGGTGCGCCAGAAGAAGTATCCTTAATCAAGAAACCTTGACCAGCTTGAATGAATTCTCCATTATTGTTTAAGCCCCACTTAGTAGATGCATTACTAGCAGCATTGTAAACTACCCATGCACCCGTAGAACCAATTGTAGGATCCAAGTAATAATAATAAGGCTGTACATTTACCAATCCTCCATTGTCATATATATGCTTGAAGTCAATTGGACTAGCATAAGGATTTGCAACATAAGTATAACTATTAGCAGCGGGATTCAAACCATAAGCTACACTGTTATAAGTAGCACCTGTAACCGAATTGCTTACTCCCGATCTACTATAGACAACATTCCCCGTAATCAAACTACCTGAAGCTCTCAAAGAAGTTGAATTTTGCATTGCCAATACAGTAGGTCCAACAATCGCAATGACAGGAGTTGTATCCAAATCAAAACTTCTATCTCCTCTTACCAATACACGATAAGATTGATAAGGATTCAAAAGTTCAGTGATTGTATTCTTAACTGTATCCCAACCTGCTTTATAGTAGAAAGCAGAAGGACTTCCAGAAATGGAATGATCAAGACCAGTTGTTCCATCCACTACATTATGCTTGATAGTAGTATCCAATTTACCTGTGATAAACATACCATAACCCTTGTTGGTATAACTACCACTTTCCTGCCATGTATTGAAGAGTGAGTTAGAAGTATTATACACACCACCGGCACTTAAATCTCTATATGAACGGAAACCTTTAGGAATAAAACGCTCTACAGATACATTTCCTGAGATAGTTCCTAAATTACTATTCACACCATAAGGAGCAAGAATACCACTATTTGTGATGCTTATAGATTTCAAAGTAAGGTTACCATTTGTAGTCAATAAACCTGAAGACAAGGTAAGAACACCAGTTACGCCTAAATTATTACTTCCAGAAGAAATAGAGACCCCATTACTATTATTAATAGTAAGGTTACCCACAACACCTGTTCCACTTACAGTTTGGGCAGCAGTACCTGCTAATACTGTTGTTCCGGTTCCAGAAATAGTACCATTATTAGACAAAGAAGTCTTGACAGTCAGTGTACTATTATTTGTAATAGACGCATTTGATGCAATTGTCAAACTTTTAACACTTTGAGCAGTAGTAATAACTGGCATCTTAGCAACTACAGGAATTGTGACATCAATAGATGCATCGGGAGCACCATTATCCCAGTTAGAACCCAAAGACCAATCTGTTGTCAAACCAGCACCAGTCCATGTACTAGAAAGAGCCAATATATTTCCAGAATTACCTACAACACAATAGTTATTACCACTTGCAGGAATCGACTGACCATTTGCTGTAACAGAATAAGGCCCTGAACCAGAAACAGTACCTACGCTAATCAAAGAATAAGAATTGGTATAGGCACCTACCTGACAAGGATCTGTTATGATAAATCCTGAAGGCAAAGTATTAAATTGATATTTTACAGTAGCTGTAGTTGCAGCACTTCCAAGTATTGACCATTGCATTTGAACCACTTGAGTAGCATCTGTCACGGCATTAGTAATAGATGTAGAAGCCGCAACTGTAATATTTGATGTACCACTTGTATTAGTAATTGTCAATGGTACATAATTAGAAGCTGAAGTACCAATTGGGAACAAAGTTTGTGTATTACCAACTGAATTAATAGTCAGCTTACCTGTACTACTTGCTACTATAAAGCTAGAACTACTAGCTCCACTTGTAGAACCAATAGAAAGGTTATTAGTACCCAAAATCAGCTTACCTGTTGTGAAAGTCAAGACATCAGCAACGGTAACTGCACCACTTAAAGAAACATCCGAACTATTATTGATGGTAAGTTTATTGAAATTAAAGGCCGGAATAGTTTGGGCAGAAGAACCATTGAAACTAACTGTAGAACCCGTATTTACCAAACTACCACTAGAATAAGTTGCAGTGTATGAAAGTGCACCAGCCACTCCTAAAGTACCACTACTAGCTAAAGTAACATTATTGGTAGTTCTTGCACCACTGATGGTCAAGTTATTATAATTAAATGCAGGTATCGTTTGTGCCGTAGTACCATTGAAATTAATAGTACCCTGTGTCGCACTTGCAATTGAACCTGAATTAAAATTATTGGCAATTGAAACATTACCAGAAGGGAAAGTAGTTCCTGTACCAGACAATGTAAGGTTGTAGAAACTCATGCTAGTAGGTATAGCTTGATTTGTACCACTAAACTCAAAAGTCGTTTGATTAGGTGTAAACGAACTACTGTTTGTTGTTAAAGTACCAGATACCCTTATCGTTCCAGCCTCGGTTGCTTGGTTACCAAATGAAATGCCTCCACCAGAAACCACGTCCAAAGTCAGGTTAGTATAATATCCAACTG
>CANCKV010000269.1 GCA_947378615.1 Chitinophagaceae bacterium
TCATTAACTGATTATTTAATTAATAAAATGGGTTTATCCCAGTGGACAATTCGGACTCATTCCGAAAAGAATCTGCCAAAACAGATTTGGGGCTGCAAATGTAGGAGGATATGATTAAAAATAACAAAATATTTTTTAGTTGTTATTTAGAGGTTATAAGTGACAGGTTTTAGGTTTTAAATTGAACCCTTTATTTCTGCTACTATCTCTTTAAAGGCTGCTAAATGTTTTATATCAGGATTCCAAGCAATTCCCTCTGCGCATAAGTCTATTTCCTTTTTAATGGTCGCTCCTGATTTACCTTCTTCATTTGCTAAGATAAAAACAGTATCAGATAATGATAATGAAGTCTCTATATCATGTGAAACAATAATCAAAGTCTTTAATTCGTCGGATAATGAAACTTGATGGATAAGGTTAACTACTTTTTCCAAAACAATGATATCAAGCCCAGAAAAAGGTTCATCAAACAAAATAAAAGAAGACCCTTTAAGTAATTGCTGTATGATAGAAACCCGTTGCCTTTGACCACCTGATAGTTGTTGTGGATATTTAGAAAGGTGCTCAGTCAATTGAAAATCATCGGCATATTTATTGATTTCATTCTTTATCTGACTCTCTTTTAAAGCTGGATTCTTTTTGGCAGACATCTCCAATGATTGATAAATAGTGCGCCATTCGAACAGGTAATAGTTTTGAAAGACTACTCCCATATCTCCTGCTTTTATCAAATTCCCATTCCCTAATTTTACTTTCCCACTAGTAGGTTGATTAAGACCAGATAAAATCTTAAATAGTTGTGTCTTACCTATCCCACTTCTTCCAATCAATGAAACAACCTGTCCTTGTTGTACTCCTGTCCTCACAATATCTCTTATTTCAAAATTGACATCACGCAAGATTTGTTTATCGCCATAAGCAAGTGATACTTGCTCAACTTTCAAAAGGACGTCTTTTTTGGTATAATTAGTCATATTTACTGTTGTATTTGAAGTTTAGAATAAGGGAAAAGCCAATATTTTAGATTACCCAAAATTAAATCCAACAACAGACCAACGATAAATATCATTAATTGTACAGCCAAGACATTGGTAATATCATTGTATTTATTGAATTTAATTAGCATCGTTCCCAAACCTCCTTCACTCATACTTAATCCCTCTACCATCGTAATCATCAACCATGCTATCGCCATATTTTGGCGAATGATTTCGACCACTTGATCTGCTTTGCCCACAATAATTACTTCATATAAGGTTTCCCATTTACTAAAACCAAGTGTTTTGCATATTTCAAATTGTTGGTTATCAATAGTCAATATTATAGACAAAAAAGAGGTAACAAAGAAAGGTACAATACCAAATATAAGTAAGGAAAGCTTTAATGCACTACCGTCTTTCGTTAGTAAAGTGAAAATAAATATCAATCCTGTAAGAGTGAGGTAGCGACACTTTACAACAAATAGTGCAATCGTCTTGAAAAATGGAATTACGGATAAATACGCAAAAAATAATGTTATTACTATTGCAATACCCATTGCTTTAAGTGTCAGCATAAAGCTAATCAGTAAATTGTCGAATAGGTTTTTGGATGTAAGTAAATTGATAAAGGCATTTATTACACTCAGCGGTTTAGGTATTAATCCATTGGAACCGATATGCCAAAGCACTAATGCCAATATTGCTTGAGATATTGCAAGCCCAATGAAAATTTGTTTATTAGTCCTTCCAAAAGGAGCAAAAATCTGTTTGAACATAGCTAGAGTGTTTATGCATTATAGAATGTAATGGAGATTAGTTTTGATAATAAAAAGTGTAAAAGTTTGATTTCACACCACCTTCAAGATTCATTTAATGGCGATGTAAAATCAAACACACAATTATCTATTGCCCTAAGACTATCTCTACTCTCCTATTTTTAGACTTTCCTTCCTGAGTATCGTTACTAGCAATTGGCTTTGTAGAACCATATCCCTTTGTTTCGATCCGGGATTCCTTTATCCCTTTCTTTAGCATATAATTCTTAACGGCATTCGCCCTTTGCTCGGACAATGGAATATTTTTTTCGTCAGAACCCACATTGTCCGTATGACCATAAATACCCACTTTCAACCCCTCTGCTACTATTGCCGATTCAAAGATTTCATCTAATAATTTAAAAGAACTGCTTTTGATGGTAGATGCACCTGTTTCAAACTCAATTGAATATGATTTCTTTGAAACTTCCGATGTTATTTCATTCGCATATTTAGATTCAATTGCCTTTCCTTCCATCAATTCAGGATGATTGGAGATTACACTATTAAGAAATGATTTATCCACCGCTTTCTCATAAGGCAAAAATGTAGGCATCAAAGCAGGGTACATTTTCACCATTAGGTTACCAAAAGTATTATAAACGGCTTTGTATCTATCTATTTTATCAGTACCCAACCCATAAGTGTTAGCCATATCCGCCAAATTGAATACTGCAGAACCTCCTAATTGAACCTTCAGCCCTTGAATATCATTTTCTTCAATTCCATTATAATATTTTAACCAATACTCAGCATGTTGTTCCTTATAAACATCCGTACTCACTTTTGCAGCAAACTCCTTTGCCTCTTTAAAAGAACGTACTTGATCACCTGCTTCTGCAAGTGCGATAATTAAGTTTTCTACATCTGTGCGATGGTCATAAGCCCATTTTTTTATCGTAATTGTCTGTGCACTCATTTGAGATGAATACTGTCTAGTACTAGCAATAGAAACAAGTCCGCCTTTCTTAGTGGCCACATTTACATCTCCAGGAGTCCAAGTGGCTACACCGTCAACACCAACAGTTGTGTCTTTTCCAGTGGTTTTGCCATTAACAACAATTTTTCTTTTTTCGGAGTATCCTGTTATGTATTTGTTGGGTGCATCCAAAAAGTCAGCTGCAGCGATCAAATTAACTGCATTTGCATCGTAAGTAGTTTCATCAGGATTTACTTTAATACCATTATCACCCGCCCATTTCAATAAAATATTTACATCTCCATCTCTAAGTACACCTGCCACACATTTACCTACTGCATTTTTAGGGTCTTGTTTCCAACTAACAGGTCCCATTATTTTATCTTCTCCATAAGACTTCCCAGATGCTACCGGTAAAATGATAGGTTGAAATTCAGGCCCTAACGGTTCTAATTCTTTGGCAAGTGACGTCATAAATGCAGGCATTCCGTCCCCCATTAAGGTAATTAACACGGCTGTGGCATTGGGATTTTGTTTATAGTCCTGTGCAAACTTTACTAAATCTGCAGTTTGCTTACCACAATCGTCCTGACGTATTGTAGTAACATCCAATTTTGCAATATCAAACAATGATCCTTTTGTGGTTCTTACGCCACCATTCGCATACATGCCAGAAAATTGCGCATTCCAAGCCATTCTTTCCCAAGTAATCTGCGTACCCCCATTTACAGCTAAGTCTGAACTTGGCAAAGCAAGCATTTTAGCATTGCTAGCTAAGGATGCTTCGGGTGCATCGGGCAATGCTATTTTCCCAACTTCCAATGAAGAAACGACTTGTTTAGGTCTATTTTGATACAACCTAATTGCAAAAATCCCTACAGCTATGACAATTGCTATAATCAATACTTTTCCTGCGGGTTTCATTTTAACTGACATAATCTATTTTTTTGATGTTATAAAAAAGAATTAATCTAAAAGTCCTTTGTATTTATCTGGAATCTTAACCCCACTAAGCTTACCCTTATCTTCATTTGCTAGCAATGAATTACTTGCATAATTAAAGTTCCCATCCAAATTAAACTTGTCTATCAATTCAATTGCTTGCGAGGACTTCGCTTTATCGTCCAAAATACGGTCATCCATAAATTTGGAAGTAACGTCAATAGCAGATTTAATATGTCCAATCTTTTCTCCAATTCTTTGTTTTAATATGGCTAGCGCCTTCTCAGCATCTTGGTTTAATCCATCATCCCCTTTAAATACTCTCATTGCACTTGAAACCGCAGATAATCCTGTAGTTACTGAATAATAAAGGTCTTTTTTGGCTTCCAAATCTAGTTTCGCATCTTCTAGCATAATACCACTCTCTTCATAAGCCATATCAGCAAATTTTATCAACTTGTTTAAATCACCAACGATAGGCGAAACATTGTCAATATACTCTTGACAACGCAAGACATTGTTGGCATACAAATCAATTTGCTTGGAGTTAGGTTCTTCCGATTGAAGGATTTTAACCTTTTGTGCATTCAATTTCAATTCCTTTTCCTTCTCTTGCAGTTTGCTCACAAGCTCACTTTGCTTTCCCTTTAGTTTTGCGGCTTGCTTGTAAAGAGTATCCCTATCGGCATAGCCTTGATCGATTTTTGCTTGCAAAATATTAAATGGATTCAACTCAATAGCAATACCAATTGTATAGTTTGCAATGAATTCTGAAAAATATTTTAATGCACGCCAAAACTTGCCATTAGAAACTATCATCAGTAGAAATCCAAGTATGGTTCCGCCAATTATTAAGTTGACCAAGTTCCAAGTAACAGTCACAAGCCAAGGTAATACATACGTTAAAAAGGTATAACCCAGTCCAACAAATAAAAAGCACCCTACAATTGCTGTGGCTAAATTCTTCGGCTCGGCAAACCAATTGCCTTTCACATTTGTAGATGAGGATAACTGTTCCATACTTAATTCAAATATTTTTTGATTTTTTCTAATTCCTGTCCTATTTCATTTTTTAGAGAATCCGATTCATTTTTATATCCATTAACATTGCTGTTAATTTTCTCTTCGTCCTCTTCAATTTGAAGTTTCAAAAGGCTAATTTGATTGTTGAGGTCGGTAATATCTCGAGAGAGTTCCTGTATCTTTTTTGTCTTTTCTTCAACTGCCTGTTTCTTGCTCTGTACTTTTTCTTCAAAAGTAGCATTGACGGTTCCGGAGAAGTGTTCAGCATCTTTTTCCAACACCTCTAAGAATTGATTGGCAGATTCAATTAACTTAGCTTTTGACAATCCTTGTGCGGCTAATCCTGCAAAAGCAGCAATGTATCGGGCTTTTTCGTCGGCTATCACAGTCATTGCTTCAATCATTTTTGAAAATGCAAAGAAATCTGGTCCAGTAGATTTAGAATCGTTTAGGAGATTATCAAAGTAATTTTTAAACTTTTGAATATCTTCTTCTGAGGGATTTACTGTATTTTGCTTGATAGGTTTTGATTCAGAGACTTCTCTATTTTCTTCAGAAGGATTCGAATGGTTTTCAACCTCGTTATCTTCTTCTATCTCTACGAAAGCGGATAATAATTTTTTTCCGAAACTCATATTAAAACTGATTAGATATAAATACTAGGGTGCAAAATAATGATTTATTGTATTGAATATATAAAAGATAGTAATTCTAATATAATTTTAAGGAGATACGGTAATATTTAATTAGAAAGTACCCTTTTGGATTAGAATGTTATACATACAACAAGGCCCCGCCATTTAGTTAGCTTCATTGTAT
>CANCKV010000270.1 GCA_947378615.1 Chitinophagaceae bacterium
AAATTGTATTTCAGTAATTTAAATACAAGAAAAACGAGGAAAAATAGAATCTATCTTTATAAATGAACCCTGAAAATAGTTATGTTTTTAGACTTGCAATTAAATTGATGGTTAAAGCGACTACAAAAGTATTTAAACCAAATGAGATAATACTATGCATCAACGTGATTCGACGCAACAATCTACTCCTTGTCTCCACATCGGACACTTGAAATGTCATTCCAATAACAAAAGCATAATAAGCAAAATCCAGATAGTCAGGACTGTCTTCTTCGGGGAAGGAAAGACCTGCTGCGTGTTTTGAATCGTCATTTGCGTCATTACTATAAAAAACTCGAGCATAATGGAAGGTAAACGTGGTATGCACCATCACCCAAGACAACATAATTCCTGCAATGACAACTGGCAAATAAACTAACTTGGGAATCCCGGTGGTGTCATTAGACAACATCAACAACATGACAGTCAACATACTTGCAAATGAAGCCAATAACACTAATACATATACATACAACAAACTTCCATCTTCTTGCTTTGCCACCTTTCTAATCTGTTGGGGTGTTCGTGTAAAAATCACAATCCAACTCAAAGAAACCATCGAGAATGCGAAAACATCCCAAAGAGCTATAATATGTAAGAACTGATTTAAATGTACGCCTCTTAGAAGAAAGTAAACAATAATTGTAATCGAAATACTTATCAGCAACCTATGTATAGGATGTGTATGTGAAATAAGCCTTTTGACACCAAAGTGAGATGTATTGATTAACATGAAACGAAAATAATAAAAGAAAGAGAAATTTATCAAGATGTAATGCAATTATTTGATAAATACGATTTAAAAACACCATTAACCTAGAAAATTCATATCCTCTTTCGTCAATTCTAACTCTGCTGAACGAATGTTCTCCTTAAAATGCTTTAAAGAAGAAGTTCCAGGAATTGGTAATATCCAAGGTGACCTATGCAACAACCAAGCAATATTCACCTGTGCCTCAGTGACTTTATACTTTATAGCAATTTCAGAAATCCTATTATCTTTTTTTGGAAGTGAATTTAGTAATGAAAAGTAGGGAATCAAAGGTATCCCGTGTTTTTCACAAAATGGAAGCACTTCTTCTCCTCCCCTGTTTTCTCCATGAAGTGTTTTAAGTGTAGTCCTTTGACCATAACCAAACATATTTTCAACTGTGGCAACATCTCCCATTTGTAAAGCAGTTTCCAATTCTTCAAGGGTAACATTACTAACACCAACATGCAATATCTTCCCTTCCTTTTGCAATTCAAACATGGCATCCATAGATTCCTTAAACGGTACTCCCGAACCTCCTATCACCCTAAAATGTACAAGGGAAATTTGCTGTAATTTCAATGTCCGAAGGTTATTATCAATACTCGTACGAATATTTTCAGGACGATTAAATGGTATCCAACTTTTATCGGTCTTTCTAGCCCCACCAACCTTTGTACATATAACCAAATCCTGCTGATAAGGATATAACGCTTCTTTTATTAGCCTATTTGTTACATCTTCCCCATAATAATCAGCAGTATCAATAAAATTAATTCCAGAAGGAATGGTTTGTTTCAATATCTGAATGGCTTCAAGTCTATTCGCTGGTTCGCCCCAAATTCCTTCTCCAGTAAGCCTCATTGTTCCGTACCCCATTCTATTAACCGTCAACGGAAACTTACTTTTTGCAGCAATTACTATTTGTCTATTATTATTCATGACCTATTTATTTTTATTGACTACAACTAGAATATGATTTAAGTTCAGATTATTAATTATTTGACATTTGTCCCAATTAGTTTTACATCCACAGTATGTAGTTCCTTCAATTTATCCAAAACCTCTTTTAATCTTAATTTTGGTATTCCAATCTCAAGAATATTGAACAACTGATAATCCTGTTTTAAAACCGAACAGTTATAATGTTTCACAATCACCATCACTTCATTCATCATTGTATAATTAAATTCTAGATGATAGCTTATTTCAATTGGAAATTGAATGGTTGGTACAAGTTGCAATCCCATGACTGCAACGGTTTTGTATGCATTTATCAATCCAGGAACACCCAACAAAGTACCTCCAAAATAGCGAACCACTATTACCAATACATTGGTTAATTGCTTGCTATCGATTGCATTCAATATAGGTTTTCCAGCTGAACCACTCGGTTCACCATCATCATTCACCCTAAAATTATTGCCATCAAGTCCAATTCTATATGCAAAACAATGATGAACAGCCTTCGGGTGTTCTTTTTTCAACCCTTGTAATATCTTTTTAAAGTCTTCTGCATCTTTTAGCGGATAGCAATACGCAATAAAGCGGCTACCTCTATCCTTATACTCTGCAACAGACGTTTTGTCAATGGAAAAATAATACACTTATTTAGTGATGAGTTATTTGTGATGAAATATAATTTCTAAAAGACAATATAAAATATGGCATATCCATTATAAAACATTAATTATCAATTATTAATTGTGGAGAATGTGTACCTTCTTTTATCATCATCCCTTGATGTGAGAATATAGCTGCTTCATCCCAAAAATTCGAATCAATGAAAGACTGCAAGGTTTTACATCCTCCTTCTACCAAAATACTTTGAATTCCTCGCTGATAACAAATTTGCAGTATCTGTTCCAAAAATGGTTCATTCTTGCGAATTTTAATAAAAGAAACATTCCCATCCTCTCTATGTAAGTGGTAATTAAAAACAAAGGTTGCTTGAGTCTTATTAAAAAGCTCTAGGGTATTAGGCAATTCCAATTCCTTGTCAATCACCAATCTTATTGGCTGACTCCCTGACCAAAATCGGTTTGAAAGAGAGGGATTATCTACCAATGCCGTAGTGGTTCCTACGAAAATAGCCGATTCCTTACTTCGCCATTTATGCACCAATCTATTTGTTGTTTCATCAGTAATCAAGAGTCGAGAACTATCTTTATTTCCGATAAAATGATTTGCTGTCTCTGCCCATTTCAAAAGGATAAAAGGCCTTTTCTTATTATGAAAAGTAAAGAATCGCTTATTTAGTGCTTTGCATTCATCTCCCAAAATGTCCAAAATAACTTCGACCCCTGCAGATACCAATTTTTCAATTCCTCTTCCATCCACCTCCTTAAAAGGGTCTCTACAACCTATCACCACTTTTGGAATTTTTTTTTCAAGTATCAGGTTTGCACACGGTGGCGTTTTCCCAAAGTGCGCACAAGGTTCGAGACTCACATATAAGGTGGATTTGTCAATTAATGGATAGTGTTCTGCTTTTACACTTTCCAAACAATTTACTTCTGCATGTGCCTGACCATAATGCTGATGAAAGCCCTCCCCGATTATCCGACCTTCATATACCAATACGCTACCTACCATTGGATTGGGTGCCACATTTCCCCATCCTAATTTTGCCAATTGCAAACAACGACGCATATAATCTTCATGAGACTTCATCTTATTATTCATTAATGTAATGACAGTGAACCCAATTCTGTATTTTAAAACTTATTAAATTTGATACACCCTTGATTAACCTTTATTAAACTTAAAAAAACAAATACCTTTCTTCGGTCAAAAAAACCAAAGAAAGGTATTATAAATTACAAAATATCAAAAGCAGTTAAAATAACGACTAATTCATCAATTTAATTGAAGCTAAATAAGTAAGAATTGTGAAAAAAGGTAAATATAAACCCATTAATTCTTTGCCAACATTAGAGAATGCTTTAAATGAGAGATAACCGAATTCTTTTTCCTACCATAAGGGAATACAAGATTTCGATTTCCAAACAGAAACAATGCAAGTTTAATATTTATCTTTTTAGTCAATGAATCATACCAAAGTTTGGCTAATTTTTTATAAAACCTACAATGATGTTCGGACATGTTAGGCGTAAAAATAAAATTTTTCAAATGCCTATTCACCATTGACTTAAACATGGCTTTTTCTTTTTTATTTTGATAATCATATCCATTTCCAATCGTAACATTATTACCATGAATCCGTTGATAAACAAGGATATCAGGAACATAAGAAACACCTCCGTTACAGGCTGCAACCACTCCAATCCACCAATCGTAAATTACATCATCCTTAAAATCTATAATGAGTGGGATGATTTCACGCTTCAATAGCATTGCATGACCACTGATTGTATTAAAGATAGATAATTGTCTGCTATCGGTACCCAAAAAACGTTGATAATGAGGGTTAATTTCAGAATCTCTATTAGGAGTATCTGCAAAACGAACAGAATCACAATAAATAACCAATGTATCTTCCACCCATTGATTAATCATTTTTTCGAGCTTTTGTAAATGCCAAATATCATCTTGATCAGATATTGCAATCACATCTGCATCAGCCTTTAACAAGGCTTGTCTAAAATTGTTATTAAAACCCAAATTTACTGGATTAACAAAAATTTTTATGATTGGATTGGACTGTCTATATTCTTCCAATATTTTTACGGTATCATCTTTTGAAGCATCATCAAAAACAAGTAACTCCTTTATTGGATAGGTTTGATTTATTAGACTATCCATTTGTTCTCTAATATATTTTGCACCATTATAAGTACAAAGTACCAAAGAAATTGAGGGATTCCAAATCCGTTTCTCCTTGTCAATTTTTTCAATCGTCCCTGTAATGGTGCTCATTTTATATTTGTTTTATAAGGTATTATCCTCTATTGCTAAGGTTGAAAGCATGCTTGCTAAATAACATCTTCTTTGACGAAATTACACATTTATAATAGCTTAAATTATTATTTAACGGTAAAACAAACGTTCTATTTATCATACAAAATCGCCGAAGACTTTTAATTATTAATCAAAAATACAGATTTGAACTTTCAAACCAACATTTTTTTTATAAAATGAAAATTTACATTTGGCTAGCTACAATTTTGTTGAAAATAAAATAGAAATCTGTTCGGTCAAACAATTATTATTTCTCCATTCTCAATTACTTAAAAAAGCGGCATCCCTTTCGGAATACCCGCTCCTCAAAATCCAATCTATCAACGACTAGCTTTAACAACTAATGCATAGGCCAATATCGGTAAAAAAAACAAATGCCTGTTTTGTCTTGACTCCCACTGTTTAAAGGCAATTATATCGGCAATTTAGCATCGTAAAGTCTTACCTCGCAGGATGTGTAGGGGAGTTTTCATTTTTTTTTGTCTTTAAATAATCAAAAACCTAACGCTTTTTCATTTAATTACCCCTTGTAATGTATATCGAAACTTAATATTTCAAATGCGGCAGCCTTTCCCGTACGTGCTGCAACCACACAAGCACGTGCTGCAATGACTCAAGTACTTACTTCTATCACTGCCGCACGTGCTTTAGTCACTCCCGTAAGTACGGCAACGACTAAAGCACTTGCGGCAACCTTAAAAAGATTCTTTTTGTGACTAAAGCACGTCCTTTAGTCTCTCACGCAAGTGCGGTAGTCACTCAAGCAAGTGCTTGAGT
>CANCKV010000271.1 GCA_947378615.1 Chitinophagaceae bacterium
CATTAGGGCTAAAAGTTGCACTATTGCTAAGGTTGCCAGCCACATACAAATCACCGCCTGATTGGTTACCGAGCGACATATTACCATTCAAGGTAACGTTACCCACAACAGTTAATGCACCTGTTGAAGCCGGACTTCCCCAATCCATATATAATGCTGAACCTGCATCGACAGTTAAATTTCCTGATAAATTAATGGCACCATAAGTACCTCCATTAGGGAAATTCAAGGTAGTATTATTACTTAATTTTAAAGCAGCTGGCAAACCTGCTGTAGTTCCTACTGTTCCAGTTAGCGCACTCCATTCGGTTCCTCTTCCATAAGTTGTTCCTGTATTATATTTCAAACATGAACTACTACCATAAATCGGAGCCGTACTAAAATAACCTCCATTATTAATTTGAACCGTATCATTTAAAGTCAAGGTAGAGCCTGTAACTTGAGCAGTAGTAGCAAATACACCATTTACAGTCCGACTCGCACCCATATTAATACCTTGTGTACCTTGTACATTTACATTGTATGGGCTATTACTAGCAGGCCAATAGATATGAGCTGAATTAACCCCATAGGCACCTCCAGAGGTTGTGTTAAATATCAAAGTACCATTAGTTCTAGAACCACTAGCATAAGACATAGTAGCAGTACCACCTGCTGTGACATAACCTCCTTGACTTAATTGAAATGTACCATTTACTGTAATTGCAGTACCTGTAGTAGCAATACTAATTAAAGTTCCATTTCCAACTGCCAATGTATCTCCTGCTCCAATAGTCATTGTGTTGATTGTGAGAGGAGAAGAAATAGTACTGTTAGATGTCCCTGCAACGATGTTCAAGTTGTTACTAGTTGCAGTATTTGTGTTAAGGGAACCCGTATAATTTACATTCAATGCTCCATTGACAGTCGTTGTCCCACTAGCCAATGTCAAACTCGAATTGGTATTAAATAATAAATTTGTACTTGATGTTCCTGATGCATTTGCACTTAATTGTACTACCCCAGAGAATGTCAGTGTTATAGAGGTTCCTGTTGTTTGAATTCCCGTAACATTTGCTGAAAGCGTAATATATGAACCTGTAACCCCAGATACATAAACTGTACCAGCAGGGAAGCCTGTTCCAGCAGATGCAGTTACTACCATACCTACAGCTACACCTGCAGGAGTAGCTGCAGGTGAGGTGAATGAAATCCTATTCGTATTGGAAGCTGTAGTCCAAGAAATATTTGAACTTGTATAACTAGTTTGTGGAGCAACATTAATTACAGTAGCATTCGTAGGAATCTGTCCAGCAACTGAACCTGTTACTGCCATACCGGGAACTATTCCAGTAACAGAAGCATTTCCTATGTTAACATAAGGAAGAGTGGTTAACCAAGCAGCAACAGAAGAAATAGTTGTAGCAGTACTTTTTGTTCCTCCAACGGTTAGATTGGTATAACTACAAGTAGTTGGTATAGTTTGATAGCCACCGTTAAATGCAACTGTTCCTGTAAAAGTACCAGCAAATGCACCAAAAGGTGTGGAACTTGTGTTCTCAGTTTGCAAAGTACCTGCTCCAGAATATGCACTATTGTTAGGCAATGAAAGCGCATTCAAACCTAAATCAAAAGTAGCTCCTGTGTTCACTTGTAAACTGTTTGCAATAGTAAATGGAGATGTTGTACTTGGAGTATAAGCAGTAGGTTGCAAAATAGTACCACTTCCAGAAACTACGAGATTCCAAGGAACTTTATTTGCTGTTGATTGGTTATATGAATATTGGGTTGAGTGTCCTGTATTAACAGTAATAGTACCACCAGTAATATATACATTACCATTAGAAGACCCCCAAATAATATCCCCACTAATGGTATTTCCAGTATTATAATTCTGAACATTGATATTACCACCCGTCATGAAAAAGTTATTGTTGAAATTAAATCCAAATGCACAAGGATAGCTACCATTAACCAAGTAATTTCCCACTGCGGCTATATTGAACGGAGCATTAAGAATATTCATGGTTCCTCCCGTAATCACATTATTACTACCATTTGCTACCATTCCATAACCACCGTAAATATTTAAGGTCCCCCCCGTCAAATTAAGCTGACCGCCACCACCACTTTGTATTGGGGTAATAAAGACTGGATTTGAAGAACCTGTACCCCAAGTAAATGTACCATTCAGAAGAGTCAAGTTAAAACCGAGATTAATTAAAATAGGGGCAGAAGTGGTTGCAGTAGATGAAACCCCTGTTACAGAAGCAGTGGAATTGTTAATGGTCAACCCTGTTGCTGCACCAGTTCCGAATGTAACTGTGTAGGAAGAAGTCAAACCATTTGCTTGAGCAGTTGTTGCCGTTAGATAGCTACTTAAAGTAACCACATTACCAGAAATCGCGCTAATATAATAGGCTCCATTTGTAATAGCCGGCAATGCAGCAGAAGTAGCTGTTAAATATTGACCAATAGCTAACCCAGCAGTTGAACCTAATGTAACATTATTACCACTAACACTTGTAACACTAATTGTAGCAACAGATGAAATAGAATTAGACCCAATAGTACCTGCTACACTACCAAAAGGGGTAATAGTAGAGGCGCTACTTATTTTCATCGTTCCATACGACATAGTAAGTGTATGTGCTGTAGTAGCTGTTGCCATTGAAAATACAGCCTGCATATCAACTACATTACCAGACGTGTATCCCAAGGACAATGTGATATTATTAAAAGTACAAGAATTACCTGTTACAGCCGTGCTTGCATTGTTATTGGCATTTGCAGTAAAAAATGAAGTATTAGTTACAGATGTTCCTTGTGTACTTAAGTTTAAACTTCCATTGTTTACAATTACATTACCTCCATCACCACCATATAGATAAAGATTGTTAGTTTGAGTGTTAGCATTCGTTGTGGTTTGTACGGTTGTTCCAGAGGAAATATTTAAAGTGCCACAAGCAAGGCTGAATGCAGAAGTAGAAATCCCTCCGATGTACAAAGTTGGATTCGACCCTGGTGTAATTCCATTGCTGTAAGTAGCGCCTATGTTATTGACATAGAGATTACTAATCGTAGAACTTACACTTGCATCAACTACAGTATTGTGATTAATGTAAAGGTGGGGTATGGTAAAGGTTGACGTAGGTGTAATAGTTGTCCTAAGGCCACTTGGCTTTTGAGATAATGAAACCAATGTGCCTGTACTAAATGTTAAGGAAATACCAGAAATGGTTACCGAAGCATCCAAAGTAATGGAAGTTGCACTCGTAACAGCTGTTACAGTTCTGCCCACAGCACCAGTTCCCGCAGTGATAGTCATACCTGGAGCAATACCATAAGTGGAACCAACAGTTACAGTTGCAGAAGCTGAAGCTGTACCTGTAGTTGTCGCATTATAACTTGCATTCACGCCAACACCCAGTGCATTATGTGTTGTGATTCCTGAAGTACTAGCAACGGGTTGTCCAATAGCAATGTTAGAGTTTACCCCAGGAATGATGACAGTATTATTGTTTGCAATAGTATTATTCTGAGTAGCAGATACTAGTGGTGAATAAAAATAGTAACTTGAAGCAGTTGTTGTAACACTTGCATTCAACGTAATTTGACTGCCAGAAACAGCAGTAACATAAAATGCACCATTTGCAGCAATACCAGCACCACTAACCACCATACCAACTGAAACACCTGTTAGAGTAGATGAAAAAGTTTGAGTGGCACTTGTTGCAAAACTAGTTATTGAATATTGTAATGTCCAACCAAAAGCTACACTCGCACTTGAAATAGTTCCAGTAGGAGCGGCCGATAGGTTAATCTTTCCATTTACAGCATCTACAGAGGTTACTGTAGTACCAGCAGTAATGTTAGTACCAGTTGCATACATACCTGGTAAAACAGTCATTAGTAAAACTGCATTAGAACCAGAAGCTGTAAAAGTCAAATAACTATTACTTGTAGTACCAGATAATCCAGGAACTGTTGTATTTGTTGTCAACCCATTTTGGTTGCTAGGAGTATATTGTGCAGTTTGCCAACCATAAGTGGCACCTGTATATACATCCCAACAAGCAGCTGTACTAAATTTGGAACAGCTAATAGAATTTACAGAAGCCTGATTTGTTCCATTTGTTCGATAATCTCCAACGCTTTGCGCATTAACAAATCCTGCCATCATTAGCAAGATAACCATCAAAGAAAATTTACCCAATAAAGTGTGGGCAGCACTCGTAGTGTTGTCAGTGTTTTTCATAAACTTATAATTATTAAATAGAGAGGAAGAAAACATAGTTTGTTTGGACGCCCTTGAATGGTGTATCCTTGAGAAAGTGTTTACAATCGTGAGCATATCGTTTGTTGTTTTTTTCATATCATCAACTTAATCGTTATCAAATATATTATAACCTACAAAAAAAACAAAAAATATCAATTGTTAGTTGTCCTGTTGTTGCAAGTTGTGGTTTAGATGTGTCAAATGTTGCAAAGTAGAGCAAAAAGTGATGAATTATGAGTGATGAGTGATGAGTCTGTATTGTAGGAGATGCTTACAGCATGACAAGGCTACTATGTCATTTCTTAGAAATCTAACCGTGAGTGGTTAGTGGTTAGTGGATAATGCGTAATTGAAAATTCGTAATTCGTAATTGATAGGGATGAGATGCTTACAGTATGACAAAACACAAAAAACAAAAACGGATGCCTCCTTATAGAAACATCCGCTTTCTATCTTTTACTCCTCCATGAACTTATATTTCATAGTTTATAGCTCATACTTCAGCTACTATCCTTGAATATTGCCGCTGAACATCTGTCCCCAAGTGCCCTTTTCATTCTTGCTGTTCACCCAACGAATCCAATAATACACCACCAATCCTGCATCTTCTCCATCAAATTCACAAGTGAATGTATGATTGGAAGTTGAACCCACATACGATAATTCCTTCTCACTTTTTGGTGGTGTCCCTCCCTTTTTATACCAAATTTCACAAGCACTCGTTCCAGGGGGCTGTGCCTTTTTACCTGAATCACTATCAACGATGTGAATCGTATGTTTCAACCTTTCGCCAGGAATCAGCTTGCCAACAGGCTTACTAGTTGGCAAAGGCAATACCAAATGAAGGTATAGTCTTTCAGGAATATCAAGGACATCCCTATCTGCCAATGTCATTAAGTTAAGGAAATTCATAGTAGCAGGAATTACCATAAACACAGAATTTCGTTACCGTTCGCTTCGAAAATCACCAAGACTGTCACACAGAGGCAGTAATGATAGTTTCTCAAGTTTTTTGAGATGACATTTAAATTAGTACCCACCCCTACCCCCAATGTCATTAAGTTAAGCATTAAACAGCCCTTTTAAAGTTAGTGAAAGTTTGAAATTTCCCTTTTGACCTCGTGCTTTTCTCCTTTCTAGGATTACTTCTTCCTGGTCTAACTGGCTCCAGATTCTGTTCAAACAATGTCTGTA
>CANCKV010000272.1 GCA_947378615.1 Chitinophagaceae bacterium
TTCGTTTCTTTATCCCCTAAATTTCTTACAAAATGAATAGAATTCTGAGCTTGTTAAACTGCAATTTCGTTATTACTTTCTTTTTTATTGGATACTTAATACCCTCAACTTCCTTTGGACAAACTATTCTACAGGCACAAGGCAAAGGGCATACCTACGAATTGATTGATAGTGTATTTGCTCCTGATGCACATGCGGAGGAAACGCCAGACCAATGTCCGATTCATGCTGATTTTGGAAGGCATATAAAAGAAGTCTATGACGAAACCTTGAAGAAACAGGTATTTGAATTTACGATTCATGTATCTCCCGATAATGACCGATGTATTAAATTTGACAGACAGCGAGTTGAAATCAAAACATATAGTCCTTCGCCAGATAGCCTAAAGGGCACAATTGGAGAAACAATAACCTATAAATGGAAGTTTAGGTTGCCGTATAATTTTCAGCCTTCCCCTTCATTTACGCATATTCATCAAATAAAAGCAGTAGTAGGTGATGCAGGCGAACCGTTATTTACGTTGTCACCACGCTTTAATAAAAATGGGAATACTTTACAATTAATCTATACTGCCGATAAAGGAACCCATGCCACCGTCTTAGACGAACGCTCTCTTTCTTCCTTTCTTGGAGTCTGGGTGGAGGCAACAGAAGTGATTACAGTAGGTGAAAAGGGGAGTTATTCTATCACCATAAATAAGATGGAGAATGAGAAAAACTTGTTGTCTTATACTGCTAAAAATATCAAGACTATTCGTGCTGACAATGAGTTCATTCGGCCTAAATGGGGTATTTACCGTAGTTTAAATCATCCTGAATATCTGCGTGATGAATCGATTCGTTTTGCAGACTTTTCCATTTATGAAGACCCTTCTACAAGCTTTCATTCAAATAAAACAGCAAAAGAAAGAAAGCGAAATTCTAGTGAAGAGTGAGGATAGTGATGAGTTATAAATTATGAGTGATGAGTCCTTTGTTTAGGTAAAAGTTGGTTAAATTAATCAATTGAATAACAGGACTCATAACTCATCACTCATAGTTCATAACTTTTTTAGACCGCTTTCTTCACATACTTAGTTAGAATTACGATTGTATCGCCTTCTATTTTTCCCTCAATTTGTTCTGCATTATCATGTACCAATCTGATTTTCTTTACTAAAGTACCCTTTGGTGCAATGAAATTAGAACCCTTTACATTTAGGTTTTGGGTTAAAATAATATTGTCTCCTGATTCTAATACAACTCCATTTGCATCTTTATGAATAATTTTGGCTGCCTCCAAAGCATCTTCTCCGTTTGCCCAATCGATAACAGATTCGTCTAAATAAACCGACTCAATTGTTTCACTTGCCCAAGGTTCTGCACTAAGCTTTGCTAATATCTTATAGGATAATGCTTGTACCGACGGAACTTCATTCCAAATACTTCCTGTCAAACAACGCCAATGATTGCTGTTACTATAATCTGCAACACTCAATTGAGCATAACAATCCCTGCACAACACTACCTCATTGTCGATTGAATCATTGTTTTTTGGTGGAACTGCGAACGCATGTAAGGGTTCGTTTTGACTACTGCATAGCTCACAGCTATTATTACTTCTTTCTTGTAATTTTATATTTAATGCCATGCGGCGAAAGTACAGTCTATTTGTTGAATGTTGGAAAAATAAGTTGACTTGTATTTTAGAGTTGAGTTTTTGTTACTACTCAGGAGCTTTTACCACAGGGGAACTAAGAAAAAACAAGGTACACAAGGATTTCTTTTAAAATAATTAGCAGTTGAGTATCTGGATTATATACAAATCCTTGTGATTCTTTGTTCAAAACCTTGTGAGCATTGTGGTAAAAATACCTGAGTAGTAGCGAGTTTTTGTAATTTTAAGTTGATTTGACATAAAGGCAAGTGGGAAATTCAAAGGAAACAAAGTTTTATTACAAAGTCAATCTGAACAATTATAATTAATAAATCAATGCCGTTTAGTTAAGGAACTGCTGTCAGGTTGAGGCAGTAATTAGAGGTTCTCAAGTTTTTTGAAATGACATTGCAGTTGGTTACGAATATCAGCAAGACTGTCACACTGAGTTTATCGAAGTGCAAGCAACTATAACCATTCGACCCGACTTCGAGAGCCTCAGTCTGACAGGTTAATTATCGATGAGTCCATTACAATTTATAAGATGTCCTTCGACAGGCTCTAGCTGATATCCTTATTTTCGGTCAACACTCTTAACTTAACGACATTGATTAATAAATCTTTGTAGTTATTTATGAAAAATTTTGTGTTTCTACGGATAAAACTTCTAGAGTTATATAGCAAATCACAGTTTAAAGCTCATTTTGCCACAATAGGCATAGTGTTTGGCAAATGAGGCTATACAAATAAAACAAAACAATTATATTTTTGCGCCTAAATTAATTCTTGACAAAATGAAAGTATCAATTTGGTTGACGGTTTTGCTTGTTCTAGTATCCATGAAAGTAGGAATATTTGCCCAAGGCTATCAGAATCCTGTGATTCCAGGCTTTTATCCTGACCCAAGTGTTTGTCGGGTAGGGAATGATTACTATTTGGTGAATAGTAGTTTTGAATATTTTCCAGGTGTTCCCGTATGGCATAGTAAGGATTTGGTTCATTGGCAGCAAATTGGGAATGTGTTAGATAGAGCCTCACAATTGCCTCTTAAAAATGCAAAACCTGCCAACGGTATTTATGCACCTACCATTAGATACAATAATGGGACATATTATATGGTAGTCACTAATGTGACAGGAGATAGACAATATGGCAACTTTTATGTCACCGCCACTAATCCTGCAGGCCCTTGGAGCGAACCGATTTTTGTTGACCAAAATGGTATTGACCCTTCCCTCTTTTTTGATGACAATGGTAAAACTTATTTCATTTCAAACCGTGCACATCATCCAACCGACCCACGGGCTATTTACCAAAGTGAAATTGATATCAAGACAGGTAAAAGGCTTTCAGAAGTAAAAGAAATCTGGAAGGGTAGTGGAGGCAGTTATGTGGAATCACCTCACATGTATAAAAAGGATGGGTTTTATTATCTTCAAACTGCTGAGGGAGGAACCTCTTATGGTCATTCCGTAGCAATTAGTCGTAGTGAAAATATTTGGGGTCCTTACGCAAGTTGCCCTCATAATCCAATTTTGACCAACCGTATGGCTTACAGTATTATTCAAGGCACAGGTCATGCAGATATGGTTCAGGCGATTGATGGCAGTTGGTGGATGGTGCATCTTGCTTTCCGTCCTGCGATAGATGGTATCCATTTTATTGGTAGAGAAACATGTTTGACCCCTGTAGAATGGAAAACGGGTGAGTGGCCTGTCGTTAATGAAAATGGACAAACACAAGAATTTATCAAGCAGAGTCCTCCTAACCTAGAATCCGAACCTGCCGTATATAACAAGCCTTACAAAAATGAATTTGACCAATCTTTAGGCTTTGATTGGGTGTATCTACGCAATCCAGATTCTTCTAATTATTCTTTGACAGAAAAGGAAAGTTTTCTTCGATTGAAGGGTAATGAATTTAACTTAAATGATTTGGAGTCACCTGCTTTTGTAGCAAAGCGTCAGCAGCATTTTAATTTTAAAGCGAGTACTAATTTGGATTTTAGCCCTACCCGCGATAATGATGAAGCGGGTATAACCTTACTAATGACTAACATTTTTCATTATGACTTTTTTTTAAAACAGAAAGGAAATCAAAAAGTAGTTTGTCTTCGTTATGCATTAGATAGTCTCAATCAGACTATCAAGGAAATTCCTGTTGACAAGGGAGCTGTAGAATTGATAGTGAAAGGGGATAAGAAATTATATACCTTCTATTATAAACTAAAGAATGGAACAGAAAAACAGGTGGGTGTGCTGAATACTCGGTTCTTAGGAACAGAAGTTACGGGAGGTTATAATGGGGTGATGATTGGTTTATATGCTACAGGTAATGGTAAGAAAAGTAAAGCTACTGCTGACTTTGACTATTTTGAATATGTACCAAATTAGTGGTTAGGTGTTAGTGATTAGGTGTTAGTTATTAGTGATTAGGTGTTAGTGGTTAGTTGTTAGTAAATAGTTTGATGAGAATAAATGGATGACAGAGTCAGGAGGTTCGAAATAGGCTAAAATGAACTTATTTAGGGAATTGATTGCTCTCTCTCTCTGTGTTATATTAAAAATTAAGTATTATAAATAAATTTGATTAAAATGAATTGGATTAAGATGTTATTGGTTAATAGGAAGCTGTTTTTATTTGTGATGTCCCTATTTTGCCTTGTAAGGGTATCTAATGCACAACAATCTGCTCCTTATATACTTGATATGGTGCACAATAATCCTGGAGAACCCTTAACAGTGACTGCATTTAATAATCCCAAGTATTTAAAAGGGAAAGGGTATAACGGACAGGTGATGAACGATTTCACTTTTGCGCATGCCGCAATTACTTTTGATAAATTAAATACTAACATTTTTCCTCAAGGTTCTAAGGAAAGGAAGTGGGTGTTGAATGCTGCCGATAGGGTACGCAAGAATATTAAAGCCGCTCATGCAGCGGGCATAAAGATTTATTACTTTACCGACCTGATTGTCTTGCCCAAGAAATTAGTGGAATTATACCATGATGACATTTGCGATACGAAAGGAAAGATTTCTTTAGAACGACCTAAAACTATTGAAATACACAAGATAATGTTGGATGAATTGTTCGAAACTTTCCCCGAATTAGATGGTCTAGTCATCAGGACAGGAGAGACTTATTTAAATAATGTACCCTATCATACAGGAAATAATCCCATTACAAATGGGGTGTCGAGCCATGTGAAGTTGATTAATCTATTGCGAGAAGAGGTATGTGAAAAAAGGAATAAGACTATTTTTTATCGTACTTGGTCTTTCGGTGGAATGCACGATTCTGCAGCTTATTATTTGGCAGTCACCAATCAGATTGCACCTCATAAGAATCTCATTTTTTCCATTAAGCATACTAAGGGAGACTATCATCGTACCTATGATTTTAATCCTACTCTTGGTATTGGTAAGCATCCTCAGCTAATTGAAGTGGAGTGTCAACGGGAATATGAAGGCAAGGGTGCTTATCCAAACTATGTGATGGATGGAGTGATTAATGGTTTTGAAGAGTATAATTCTATTAGTCCTCAAACTGGAAATAAATGCTTGAATGACATTAAAAACAATCCCAATTTTTGTGGGGTTTGGAGTTGGAGTCGAGGTGGAGGATGGGTTGGTCCCTATATCAACAATGAGTTTTGGTGTAAACTAAATGCATTTGTTATAAGCAAATGGGGTGTTGATAAAAATCGTTCAGAAGAAAGTATTTTCAATGACTTTATGGGAGAAAATGGCATCTCCAAACCTGCTAGTAGAGAAGCCTTTAGGGAGTTATGTCTCTTG
>CANCKV010000273.1 GCA_947378615.1 Chitinophagaceae bacterium
GTAATTGAATATTAAGAATTACTTTTTTATAGATAAATTATTTATGCTTAGTTTCAATCACTTAATGGTAACATTCTACTTCAAAAACTTTGTTTTTGCGGGTAAATGAAATAAAGAATTATTGGTTTTTCCTTTCGTTTCATTTTAAACTATTTCTTTGTAATCTTTTTATGTAATGGTGTCAGCAGAATATTAATTTGAATTATGCAAAAACAAGAGGATATAAAGCAATTAGGGTTGAAAATTCAAAAAGAATCCTTAGTGATTGAGAAGTTGATAAATGAACTTAAAAAAGTGATAGTTGGTCAACAAACTATGATCAATCGATTATTAATTGGGCTATTAAGTGATGGTCATATTTTGTTGGAAGGTGTTCCAGGTTTGGCAAAGACCTTAACCATCAAATCTTTAGCAAAAGCTATTGATGCACCTTTTAGCCGTATTCAATTTACACCCGATTTGTTACCTGCTGATATCATTGGGACTATGATTTATAATCAACAGAAAAACGAATTTGTAGTGCGAAAAGGCCCTATATTTTCTAATTTTATTCTTGCTGATGAAATAAATAGGGCTCCTGCCAAAGTACAAAGTGCTTTATTAGAGGCAATGCAAGAAAAGCAAATTACCATTGGAGAGCATTCTTATCCCTTAAGTGAGCCTTTTTTAGTACTCGCAACACAGAATCCATTAGAGCAAGAAGGGACATATCCATTGCCTGAAGCACAAGCAGACCGATTTATGCTAAAGGTTGTTGTTGGATATCCTGATAAAAAGGAGGAACAATTAATCATTCGTCAACAAGTTCAAAGCCTTTCTACACCAATAATTTCAAGGGTTGCAACAATCAATGATATTCTTTCTGCTAGGTTATTGGTTAAGCAAGTTTATTTAGATGAAAAAATAGAACAATATATTATTGACATTGTATTTGCTACACGTTTTCCTGAACAATATGGTTTAAATCGGTTGAAACCATTGATTAGTTATGGTGTTTCTCCTCGTGCGAGTATTCACTTGGCATTAGCGGCAAAGGCTTATGCTTTTATGGAAAAGAGAGCCTATGTCTTACCAGAAGATATTAAGGAAATAGCTAAAGATGTTTTGCGTCATCGAATAGGGCTTACCTATGAAGCAGATGCTGAAAATGTAACTTCCGAGAAAATAATTGATGATATACTGAAGTCAATTAAAGTTCCTTAGAATATGCTTCATTAGATTTTAAAGTATCTTTTGTAACAAACAATAATGAATATTTTCAAGCAATTATTTTCAAGAAAGCAGGTCAACCATCCTTTGAAGGATGAAGTGGATAATGCACTTGAAAATCGTATACGTCAATTGGAAATTAAAAGCAAGAGGCTTACTAAGCTGCTATTTACTGGAGAATATCATTCTGCTTTTAAAGGTGTAGGAATGGTATTCAAGGAAGTAAAAGAATATGTAGATGGTGATGATATTCGTTTCATTGATTGGAATGTGAGTGCTAGGATGGGCTCGACTTATAGTAAAGTGTTTGAAGAAGAAAGAGAACGGTCTGTTTACATAATAGTAGATGCAAGTGCAAGTAGTCTGTTTGGTAGTGGTATACAAAGTAAAAAAGAGCTGATTTCTGAAATTGCTGCAGTTCTTGCATTTAGTGCTGCTAATAACAACGATAAAATAGGATTAATTATTTGTACTGATTCGGTAGAAAAATATATCCCACCTAAAAAAGGACGATCGCAAGTGCTATATATGTTACGGGTGTTGTTAAGTATCAAGCCAAAAGGGGATAAAACAGATTTGACTAAGGCGCTTCAATATTTGAATAATAATAGTCGTCACAAGAGTATTGTTTTTCTAATTAGTGATTTTATGACAGTTGGATATGAACAAATATTACGAATAACAGCTAAAAAGCATGACTTAATTGGCATTCAGGTGTACGATAAGGCTGAGTCAGAATTACCACAGATTGGGATGATTCAAGTGTCAGATGCAGAAACTGGATTTAATGTATTGATGGATTCAAATGATAAAGAAACAAGAAATGCATGGTTGCAACAACATTTGAAATTACTTTGGGATACAAAAATGAATTTTAGCAAAGCAGGTGCTGATTTATTGCAAATAGAAACTTGTCAAGATTATGTCAAGGCATTGAAGCAATTTTTTATTAAACGTGCCTAAAATCAATTAATAGGAATTATACTGATAATTGAAATGATGACTTGAAATTTATGAATTATAGACAAAGTGATAAGGAATATGTTTATTTTGATTTTCCCCTATTTCCCTGCTTAAAAGTGTGGGGGGGAATGGGTGTATTGATAATGTTCTTTACATTTATTTCTATTCCTACCGTTGCTCAAAAAGTGGACGCAATTGTAAGTCGAGATAAAATCCGATTAGGCGAACAATTTGAATTGAGATTAACTGTAGCACCTACTAGTAATGCCCCTTTGAATGTAACGTCTTGGTTCAATATTCCTGATACTTTTGCTCATTTTCAGGTGGTCAGTCGTAAACCGATTGATACTATAAATATTGCTTCTACCAATTCTTACCAACAAACTATAATACTTACCTCATTTGATTCAGGGACTTTTACACTGCCTAGTTTCTTTGTTTTTATCAATAATAATAAAGTTGCATCACAGGAAAAATCAATTACTGTAATTCCTGTTGATGTTTCACAGCAAAAAGATTTTAATGATATTAAAGATATCCTTGAACCTGAACCTATTGATAATGACAATGTTGTTTGGGGAGCATTCATCGTACTAGTGATTCTTGGGCTTTGCTTGTTTTTTTACTTAAAATGGATGTTGAACAAAAAACGAATGCAAGGAATTGTTCCAATAAAAAAAGTTTCAATTGATATGGCTTTAGAACAATTAAATGCGTTAAATACATTAATTGAATCTCATCAGTATCAATTGTTTTGTATTGAATTGATGGCTATATGTAAATCTTGCTCCGATTATCAATTGCATATTACAACGTATAGTAAGACTACATCCGAATACATTGTATTGTTGGAGGGAAAGATTAAGGACAAGCATTTGTTGCAACAATACAGTCATTTATTGCATTGGGCAGATCAGATAAAATTCGCTAAATCAATACCAACTGTCGCAGAATGCAATAAGGGACTTGCTGATGCTAAATCAATTTTGACAGCAATATCTGTTGCTGCTGAACCTATAAAATTGAATACAGATGCAAGATAATTTATTGGATAGTTTAATTTCATGGGGACAGCATTTGACTTTCGCCTATCCATTCCTGCTCATATTATTATTATTTATCCCCCTTCTTTTTTATTGGCAATTCATCAATAGGTATAAGCAAGCCGCTTCTTACAAGGTAAGTACTGTACAATTCATCCGGCCTGTTTATAGTTGGAAATTGCGATTCAGAAGAGTTCCTTTTATATTGAGATGCCTTACAATGACGACATTAATTATTGCTTTGGCAAGACCTCAATTAAAATTTACGCAAGAACTCACCTCAGGTGAAGGGATTGATATCGTGCTATGTTTTGATATAAGTGGAAGTATGACAAGTCAGGATTTTAAGCCTGATAGGCTTGAGGCTGCGAAGGAAATTGCTACTGATTTCGTCAACAGTAGAAATGGGGACAGAATTGGGGTCGTTATTTTTAGTAGTCAGAGTTTTACTTTATGTCCAATTACAACCGATCATAATGCAGTCTTAAATCAAATCAATGAAATTCAAAACGGGTATTTAATTGAAGATGGAACAGCAATTGGTTCTGGACTTGCTACTAGTGTTGATAGATTGAAGGACAGTAAGACAAAAACTAAGATTATCATCTTAATGACGGATGGGGTAGATTTTGGAGGAATAATTCCACCTGATATTGCAGAGAAGTTAGCAAAACTCTATGGAATAAAAGTCTATTGCATAGGTATTGGAAGTAATCAAGTTTTGGATTCTGACCCTTCAGGAAAATCGAAAGGTCAGACCGTCAAATTAGATTATAATGAAAACCTATTAAAGGAAATTAGTAGTGAAACGGGTGGGCAATATTTCTCAGCTATGGATAAGTCTGAATTGTCGAAATGTTATGAAACCATTAATCAATTAGAAAAGAGTAAGATTGAAACGACAACTTACAATCATTTCAGTGAACTATTTTTACCATTTGTTCTCTTAGGGATAATATGTTTAGTTATTGAATTTTTGCTAAGGTTGACAATCCTTAAAAAATTCCCTTAATGAAATAAAATTGGGCAGTGTGGTAATGCTTATTTTCTTTTAGCCTGTTTATTTATTATGTTCTCTTTTTTGTGATTTATTCATCGGCTGAACTTCGGATGGTACAAATTCTTGACTTAACTATAGCCGCTGAACTTTGGATGGTGCAAATTCATGAATTTACTATACCCGCTGAACTTTGGATGGTTTAAATTCATGAATTTACTGTATCCGCTGAACTTGGGATGGTGTAAATTCTTGACTTTACTATATCCGCTGAACTTTGGGTGGTATAAATTCATGACTTTACTATAGCCGCTGAACTTGGGATGCTACAAATTCATGAATTTGCCATTTCCGCTGAACTTCGGAAAAGTAGAATTTATTAAGGGATTATAGAGGTAAAAAATGTATTAACATAGTTTTGTTTCTAAGGGTATAGAATGGATTGTTTGGCAATTGATTACACAATTTGGCTAATTAAATTTAATCTTCGAGACTATTTGTCACCCTTTTTGTTCCTGCCCTTTTAAACCTTTTTACAAAACATGGTCTTAAAATGCTATGAAGAATGTATTACGATTGTTTATGTTGGTACTGTTTATTCAAACAGTAGCTTTTTCACAGACCCCTGTTGTAGATAATGCCGCTAAAATGGAGTGGTGGAAGGATGCGAAGTTTGGTTTGTTCGTTCATTGGGGATTATTTTCAGTAGCGGGAGGCGAATGGAAAGGGAAACCTTACAAGGGAAATGAACACTTCATGTTGTATGAAAAAATTCCTTGGAAGGAATATGCAACCTTAGCAGAAAACTTAAATCCCCAAAAGTTTGACGCAGATGCGTGGGTAAAAGCTTTGAAAGGTGCAGGAATGAAATACATTGTTATTACAACAAAGCATCACGAAGGATTTGCCATGTATAATTCGCAAAGTAGTGATTATAATATAGTGAAGGCGAGTCCCTATCATAAAGACCCGATGTTGGCCTTGGCTGCAGCCTGCAAGAAATACGATATTAAGTTGTGCTTTTATTATTCCTTAGGTCGTGATTGGCAAGACCCCGATGTGCCTACTAATTGGCCTACGAAAGGTGGACGAAGTAATACATGGGATTATCCTAATGAGGATGGAAAAGTATTTGACAAGTATTTTAGGCGTAAGGTTATACCACAAGTAACAGAATTACTTACCCAATATGGACCAATTGGAGTCATGTGGTT
>CANCKV010000274.1 GCA_947378615.1 Chitinophagaceae bacterium
TGTTTTACCTAAAGGCCCTCAGGATTGGGTAGGCTATTTAGTTTATTATGCAAAAGGTACTGCGGTTTCGAACGAGTTTATGATTAGAAGTTTAAGTGATTTTTCTGCTACTTTACCATTGAACTTTACTGCTTTTATTGCATCAACTAATGGGCTGAAAGTAGCTTTATCTTGGAATACTGCAAACGAAGTAAACTCTAGTAGCTTTGTTGTTGAAAAAAGTATCGATGGGACAATCTATACTTCAGTTGGTTCAGTATCAGCATTAGGAAATTCAAGTAATAGTTATTCTTTCGTTGATGTTTCTAACAAATTTGGTACTACTGCATATTATCGTCTGAAATCTTTAGATAAAGATGGTGTTTATAAATATAGTAATGTTCAGAAAGTACAATTTGCTAGTACTAGTAAATTGACTATTTATCCTAACCCTGCTTTCTCTACTACTAGATTAGTTTATAAACCACTTCAACAAGATGCAACTGCACGCATTCTATCTATTAATGGAAAAGTTGCAAAGCAAGTAATTCTTAAGTCAGGTACTTCAGCTACTGATATTAATGTATCAGATTTGGCAAAAGGAGTTTATAAAATAGAATTAAGTTCAGATAAATCTACTGCTAGTTTTATTAAAAACTAATTTATACCAATAAAAAAAATATATTCATTAATAAAAAAAGGATGGCTTGCTCGAATGTAAGTCATCCTTTTTTTGAATACCCAATTTCCTAAGTCACGTTTTTTTTACCATTTATCTAACCCTGCCCCAAACAATTGGTAATAATAAGATAATGTCAATGACAGCTATTTAAACAATTTTAATGCGTTCTTTGTTAAATTAACAAAAATTACAATTATGACAAAAAAAGTACTTTTCACACTCATTGTGTCTATTCTGACTTTTGGAATTTGCACAATCTCAAAAGCTCAAGAAACAACATCAGACATTGTTGGATCAATTAAAGAAAGTGGTAAGGGTATTAGTGGTGCAACTGTTACTGCAATACATGAACCTACAGGTACAAAGTATGTTACAAGTACCCGTAAAGACGGTCGTTACAATATTGCTAATGCTAAAGTAGGAGGGCCATATAGTATTAACGTCACTTATGTAGGCTATAAAGCAACTGCACAGAACAATATTTATCTTTCACTAGGACAAGAGTATAAAGCAGACTTTACTTTATCTGCTGAAGCTGTAACACTAGAAGCAGTTACGGTAAATACAGTTCGTCAGGACAAAACATTTAACAATGCACATACTGGAAGTCAAGAATTGATTTCTAGAGGACAGATTGAGCAATTACCTACAATCAACCGTTCATTACAAGATTTTACAAAGCTTGAACCTACAGCAAATGGTCTGAACATTGGAGGAAGGAGTAGTCAATACAATAATATTACAGTTGATGGTGCCAATTTCAATAACTCATTTGGATTGTCTGGAACGTTAGGAGGGCAAACTGGCTCTCAACCAATTAGTTTGGATGCAATTGAACAAATTCAAGTAAACGTTTCTCCTTATGATGTAAGACAAGGAGGCTTTACGGGGGCAGGAGTCAATAGTGTTACAAGAAGTGGTACCAATCAGATTAAGGGTTCAGTATATACTTATTTAAAAAGTGCTGACTTACAAGGTTATAATGTAGAAAATACCACTATTGCAAAAACAAGTTTGAAATATTATACTAGGGGCTTTACCATTGGAGGACCAATCATCAAGAATAAGTTATTTTATTTTTTGAGTGCAGAAGAAGTACATCAAGAGGTTCCTGCTACTAGTTATACAGCATCAACATCCACTAATCCTGCAGTTGCTGGAAGTATATCACAGTCAAATGCAGATTCACTTAATGCACTTGTTGCCTTATTGAAATCAAAAGGATATGATCCAGGTGCCTATCAAGGCTATAATTTCCTAACAAAAAGCCAGAAGATGACAGCTAAAATTGATTGGAATATTGATGATAAAAACAAATTTACTATCAAGTATAATTATTTGAAATCTTATTCAGACCAATTCCCTAGTGGAAGTCGTCCAAACAATGGCACTTCATTAGTTACTAGTGGTTCAGGAGGGGCAAACAATACATCAATGCCTTTTTATTCTGCAGGATATGGAATCAACAACAACTTTAATATCCTTATTGCAGAATTGAATACTAGAATCAATCAAAATTTATCCAATAAATTACAAGTTGGTTATACAGCCTTGAGGGATTTTAGATCACAACATTCTAATTCTGATACACTTCCATTTGTTGATATCCTTGATGGAAATGGCAACATTTCTACCTCCTTTGGATATGAAATGTACACATACAATAATACTTTAAATACGGATGTTTATCAATTTGCAGACATTGCAACCTTATATAAGGGAAACCATGAAATTACATTTGGTACACAAGATTATTACAGAAAATATCAGAATGCCTTTGCTCCAGGGTATCAGGGTGTTTATCAATTTAACACTTTGAATGACTTCAGGAATAGCTTTTTATATGGTACAGCGAATGCAAAGAACTTCTATCAACAATATTCTGCACTACCAGGTGGTGGATTCCCATGGGCTTATGCGGGTTCTACTGAATTGGGAATCTTTGCACAAGATAAATGGCGTGCAACCAACAACTTTACCCTTACTTACGGATTGCGTTTAGATTATACTATCTATAAACAAGCATTCACTGACAACCCTTACTTTGATGCGCTTACTTTTAAAAACGGAGCAAAGTACAATATCGGAAAAGCACCTGGAAATGCGTTATTAGTTTCACCAAGGATTGGGTTTAATTGGGATGTGAAAGGTGACAGATCTTTACAATTAAGAGGAGGTGCAGGTATCTTCTCTGGTCCACCACCATTTGTATGGATTAGCAATCAGGCAAGCAACAACGGAATTCAGTTTGGTGCAGTACAAGCAAGCAATGTAGCTTTTGGATATAAACCAACTTTAGGTGGCGCAAATACAAGTTATAGTGTAGCCCTAACAGATAAGGATTTCAAATATCCAACTGTTTTGAAAATGAATGTTGCTGTTGATAAAAAGTTAGGTGACGGTTGGGTGCTTACTTTGGAAGCAAGCGGATCTAAAGATATTAACGCTGTTTATTATTCAAACTTGAATTTAAACGAAACGAATGCCTATAATCTTGGTGGTGTAGATAACAGGTCAAGATTTGCTATTTTTAATGGTAGTAACACAGCAGCAGAAAATTATGCTACTTATAAGAGTAATAAATATTACTATAATAAAAACAGCACAAATAGTACAAGTAGTTTTGCAAACAACACATTAGCTGATCCATCATTGGGAAGTGCAATTTTAATGAAAAATTCAAGTAAGGGTTATGCTTATACCTACACTACTAAGGTACAAAAGACATACAAAAACTTATACGGAAGCGTAGCCTACACATATAGTGAAGCTAAGAATGTGGCAGAAGGAGGAAGTACAGCCTCTTCGTTATGGAGTGCAAGGGCTGTTAGTAGTCAGGATCCTAATGGCGACAATTTAGCTTATGGTTCTTACTATCAACCACACAGAGTAATTGCTACAGGAGCTTATAAATTCGATTATGCGAAGTATTTCTCTACTTCTATAGGTTTCATATTTGAAGCAGCCCCTGCGGGAGTTACTTCTTATATTTATAGTGGAGATTTGAATGGTGACGGAAATACTAATGACCTAGTATATATTCCAAGAAATGCTAGTGAAATTAATTTGATTGATGCAGGTTCTTATAATGCTTCCACTCATGCGGGTGTAACTACAGGAACTGCTACAGATCCAAGAACATCAGCACAGATGTGGAATCAACTCAATGCATTTATTAGTCAGGATCATTATTTAAACATCCGTCGTGGGGAATATGCAAAAGCAAATGCAGTAGATCTTCCTTTTTTCAAGAAACTTGATGTAAATGTTACCCAAGATGTGTATTTCTATACTAAAAGCGGGAAGGAAAAGGACAAACACACCTTACGAATTTCTGTTGATATTATCAACTTCGGAAACATGTTGAATAGAAATTGGGGACTTATTAAAACATCTACACTCACTAGTAATTCTTCGGGTGCGCAACTGTTGACTTTTGAAGGTTTGGCAGCAGATGGAAAAACACCGTTGTTCTCTTTCCCTTATCAAGATGCAACTAATTTAACACCGAAGGTAAATAGCTTTACCAATTCCACAGGTATTGGTTCACGTTGGCAAATGCAAATTGGGGTAAAATACTTATTCAACTAAGTAAATAGAAGAAAATAAATTAACAAGTTTCAAAAAATAAAATTATGAAAAAAGTATTATTGGGTGTTTTAACCCTTCTTATTATAAGTTTCAGTTTCAACTCATGTATTAAGCATGACGTATTACCAAATTCTATTTCAAAAATAGATACTATATTTTTAGTAAACAGTTCGATGACTCATGCAAAGGACACCATATTCTTAGGAGATACCATCTTTATGACAGCAAAGGGTAAAATAGCAGATACAACAAACATAATTTCTGCTAATTTCAAGATTACCGCTTCTGGCTTTTTAGCAGGTGCAGGTTATTTCCCTAAACTAACTAGGGTTATTACTCCTCCTACAGGAACAACAGGTACAGGTGCTTTGTATAACTGGACATCCACTTTGGCAATAATATGCCCTTCAGTAGCAAGAAAAACGGCTGTAACTGTTTCAGCTATTTTTGAAAATTCTCTGAGTCTTAGTAGCAAAATGGGTAATCAATCTGCATCTGATAAGACGGGAAAAGCGACATCAGTTTATATTAAATAAAACACACCTACTAAAAATGATAAGAGAGGCTGCAAGAAATTGCAGCCTTTTTTTTAAAACACAAAGAAAAAAACTAAGTTTTTTCTATATGTTTAGCCTTTGTTTTCTTTACTAAAAGTTATATAACTGGAAACACGAATATCTTCGATTAATGCTTTGTGGTAAAAATGCTGGATGCAATACATTTTATATACTTGAGTAATGACTAGCGTTTACTAAATGATTCATACAAAACAGGCTATTCCCAATTTGAGAATAGCCTGTTTGAAATCTACATCGAACGTCCACTTAATTGATAGTATAAGGAAATTCAGTAGCGAGATTTAAAGGACTCATACTAGCAGAACTCCTACCTTATATTTTAGAAGTTCCTTAAGGTATTTTAGTAGTGATGATGTTACTACATCCCCCTTCTTCTCCTGATTTATTTACGTAGCAGCTCGCTAAAGTGATTGAAGTTCCCGCACTTTCGGCTGGAAAATTCAATACAATCGGAGTCCTGCTATAATCCTGAAAGTCAGTAAACTTTGCAGGGTCTGTAGGTGCAGGAGTTCCTTCAAAATAATGAATACGCATGATTGGAGAATCAGCGGGCTTTGCTACCCTGCCTTCTTCGTTTTTGAT
>CANCKV010000275.1 GCA_947378615.1 Chitinophagaceae bacterium
TCCCCTATCGGGAGTAAAAATTTATCGTTGAAAGGACGAAAAACAACTACTTATAAAAATGTTCATGTGAATTCAGATTCTGTTACTACAGAAGTAGAGAAGTCGAAAGTAGTAGAAGGGGTTGAATTGGGGAAAGATTATGTGAAAGAATCAGATACATTTTGGACTGCACACCGTCATGAAGATTTGAATAAGAGTGAAAAATCAGTCTATAAATTATTAGATACCCTAGAACATAACAAGACCTATGTTCGATATAGGAATACCGTAAATTTTCTTGCAACTGGAACTAAAGATTTAGGAAACATCCGAATTGGCCCTTGGTATTATTGGGCAAGTGCGAATCCTTGGGAAGGTGTAAGAACCCGTTTTGATGTATCTACGAATAGAGATTTCAGTAATCATTGGTATTTTCATGGGTATGGTGCTTATGGTTTCGGCGACAATAAATTTAAAAGCAAAGGAGAAATAGAATATCTCTTTAGTAGGGAACCGTGGGTGTATATTAAAGCTATTTATAAAAATGATTTAGACAACGGGCAAGTTTTTTCCGATCAATTTGGAACTGACAATTTATTTGCAACACTATTTCGTCGTCCTAATGTTCCATACAAATTTTTACAGTCAGAAGAAAAAACAATTGAATATTATCAGGAAACCAATCACAATTTTGGATTTGGATTTAGTGCGTCAAGTAAACAATTTAATGCCTTAGAAAATTTGCCCCCTAAATCATTATTTCCATCCTTTAATGGCGATCCATTCAATTCCTTTGAAGCTACATTTAAGCTTAGGTATGCGTATTCAGAAAGGACTTTAAAGGAGAACTTTAGCAATATGTCCTTAGGAAGCGACCGACCTATTGTTCAATTTAATTATACACATGCCTTTAAGAATGTTCTAAAGAGCAATTATGATTATGACAAAGTAGATGTTTCTATATCAGATTATTTTAGTGTGGCTCCTTACGGAGGCGTACGATATAATCTTTTTGCGGGCAAAATAATAGGAACAGCCCCCTATAACTTCCTTCAAGTAATGCCAGGAAATGAAGTTTTGTATTATAATCGTTATGCATTTAATCTGCTCAATCGTTATGAGTTGATTGCAGACAATTATGCAGGATTTTTTATGGAACACAAGATAGGAAGTGGTTTATTTAAATATATCCCACTGATAAAGCGATTAAAATGGAGACAATTTTGGGATGTAAAGGGAGTAGTAGGAAGTTTGTCAAAAGAAAATACAACGCTAAATTATGTAGGTAAATATCCTTATACAAGCCTAAACGGAAAGATGTATATGGAATTAGGAACAGGAATAGATAATATTTTAAAGATATTCAGGGTTGATTTCGTATGGAGAGTTTTAAATCAGAATGCTACTACACAATCCGTTAATCGGTTTGGAATTTTTGGCAGCTTCCATTTCACTTTTTAATAATTCTCAAATAATATTAATTCGGGTATATCCAATTACTTATTCCCGTCTAATTGATTTTAAAGTATCATTTTTTTGACTGTATGATAGACGAATCAATTTATAGCACCGTTTTTTTTGACGGTATGATAGACGAGTCCATCTATAGTACCGTTTTTTCTGACGGTATGATATACGAGTCCATCTATAGTACCATTTTTTCTGACGGTATGATAGACGAGTCCATCTATAGTACCGTTTTTTTTGACGGTATAATAAACGAGTCCATCTATAGTAGCGTTTTTTTTGACGGTATGATAGACGAGTCCATCTATGGCACCGTTTTTTTTGAAGGCATGATAGACGAATAAAACTATGGCACCGTTTTTTTTGACGGTATGATAGTCGAATAAAACTATGGTATCACTTTATTTGAGGGTACTATTGGCCTACCTTTAATAGGATGAATATTTTGGGAAGTCAATCTGTCATTACGTAGTAATCCAACTAATAAAGTCAATTAATAAACGCTGAGGAATTCCTGATACATAGGGTATGCTAAAACTAAAAGAGGCTGCCCTTGCAGGACAGCCTCTTTTATTAGTATCAATAAATTTACTAAACTAATTCTAGTATTTAATAAATTGTTGTTGCAATACATTTGAACCTTTCACAACTACAACATAGTTTCCTCTTGACAAAGAAGCTACATTAAATGAAATGTTATTTAGTCCTGCACTCAATTGTGATTGTTCCTGATGTAGTATTTTTCCTGACAAATCAACTACTTGCACAGTAACTACTTCATTCTTACTACTTTGAACTTGTAATGCAAGTGTACTTCTAACTGGATTAGGATAGATTGAGAATGAAGTCGCACTACTTAAAGCTAAAGTAACAATATTACTGTAACTAATACCACCATCTTTATCTACTATTTGTAATCTATAATATACTTTACCACTTTCATTTGTAGCATCACTGAATGAATAAGCTGAACCTACAGAATTAACTTGGTTAATTGTTACAAAGTCTTTACCATTTACACTGCGTTGAACATTGAAATAAGCAGCATTTGAATTGATTGTTGACCAAGATAAATGAGAAGCACCTGCTTTGTAGAAACCATTAAACTGAGTAACAATGATAGGTAATAATGGAGCAGATGTAGCAGTACAACCATTAGAGTAATTAACTGTAACTGTATAGCTACCTGAAACTGTACCAAAATTATATGTACTACTTGTAGCACCTGAAATTGCATTACCATTCAAATTCCATTGATAAGTTGAAGGAACACCACTTGGCACTGCTGTCAATAAAGATGCACCTGATTTACTAATAGTAGGTTGACTTACAAAATTTACATATCCAGCCAAATGTCCTGTATTAGTTGCTGTTACTGCACCTAAAGTAGCATCATAATATCCAATATTCCAAGATATAGCAGCAGCAGCAGTAGTATCAAAATAAATAGAACTATTACCAATAATCAATTTCTTAATACGGAATCTAAGGGTTGCTAAAGGAGAAGCATCTACTGCCTTTTGACCTGTTTGATTTAAACTAGGATCATTCCAAAGAAATCCTAATTGCCCAGCAACAGTGTCAGACAAAATCGAATTATCATTTAAAGCAATTGATTTTCCGCTGTAATAAATAGAATCTAATGCTAAAACAGCTGTGTCATACTGCACTGTTCCTTGATAAGTTAAAATAGGAATGTTATTAAAGTTTCTAGTACGAATAGAAACATCTACTTTAGTACCCACAGTACAAATATTATTGATACTGTCTAAATACAAAGTGTACTGTGCTTTTGAAGCGGTACTAATACCTAACAATATTGCCATAGCAATACATAACTGCGTAAACTGTTTTTTCATGATGCTTATTTTTATTTGTTTTAAAATTTGTTGCAATTCTACGATAAAAATTTCAGAAAATCAACAGATATTCAATTGTCTGTTGATTTTCTGAATAATTAATTATTTTATTAATATCACTTGTTTTGTATTGATGCCATCTATTCCAACCGCTTTCAAGTAGTACACTCCTGCAGTAAGTTTAGTTTGCTTTTGTAAGTCAAGAACAATTGAACTGTTTCCAATTGGGAAACTATTGCTTTGATTCAATAATAACTTGCCATCTATAGTTGTCAATTCAAACTGTATCTTCTTTTCTTTTGCAATAGACATGGTAACCTTAACCAAACCATCTCTTGTTGGATTAGGTCCTACAGTCCAACTATCAGCACTAACAATAGGTGATGATTCGCTGATTGTTCCTGTAGTTTTAACCACTCCAACTGTGCCATAATTGCCATCAAATGCACTTACTGAAGTTATATCTGATGAAAGGCTAATTTCTTCATTATTCAAACTGCCTTTCTTGTTGAATACCAATTCGAACATAACAGAACCATCCTCCATTGTTTTAGCCGTACTTGCAGCATCTACCCAAAGGAATGGAAGCTTACCCTCACTTGCATAATCCGTATTGTAATCAATGCCAATAGCATTCTTTTCCACCGATTTCAATTCCAATACATCACTATTGAAGTTCAAAGTATATTGTAGGCCCATGATATTTTTGAAGTTCTTAACCCTGACAGGCACACGAACCTCTGTAGCTAAAGGACTTACTGAAACTTTATCATTGAATAATTCAATCGGTGTTGAAGCTAAGCTAGTTCCAAGAATAGCAAAATTCCAATCATAGTTTACATCACCTAATTTGACACCAATAAAGTTTTGTCCTGAGTAGTTAGCTCCAATTTTTGAGATACTGATACTATCATTGAATGGGAAAGGTTTAGTAGGTGTTGCGAAAGTATAACTACTATCTACAAATGCCCACAACTTGTTGCCACTAAATTTAGTGATACGTTTCAATATCAGTGATTTAATCAACGCTATATCAGTACCATTCACAGCACCGTCACTATTAACATCGGCAGCAATTAATTTGTAAGGAGAATTCAAAATTACTTTCTTCAATATGTGACTTTGAATCAAACTAATATCTGTACCATTTATTCCATTTGCGACGGTGTTGTCATTCGATTTATTTGGCATTACAATAAAGCTGCTGTCCGCAGGAACAGTGAAACTGTAATTGCCATTCGCATCTGAAGTAAATGTTTGTGAACCATTCAATCCAACAGTTACTGAAGGAATAACCTCTCCTAAAGGATTTTTGATAGACCCATTAATTGTGAATAGATAATTAACCTTAATACTAATTGTATTTGAAGTGGCAGTAGCACTTGTAACGCATCCGACACTACTTGTCAACAAACAACTAATGATATCATTGTTATTCAAGCTAGAAGTTGTATAAGTAGTTGAAGTAGCACCTGCTATACTAACACCGTTATTCAACCACTGATAACTTGGAGCGACACCGCCATTAGTTGGAGTAGCTGTAAATGTTATACTAGAGCCTACTGTTATAGTTGTTGTAGTTGCCGCAATTGTTACTGAAGGCGTCACTGAAGGAGTCACAGTTAAAATTAATGTTGCTGCACTATCACATCCTACACTATTAGTCAAATGAGCAATATAAGTACCTGCTATAGTATAATTAGAACCATTAAACGAATATGAACTTCCAGAACAGATAGTCGCATTTGTAGTACTCGTACTTAATGCCTTTACAGTTAATATCAAAGTCGCTGTACTATCACAACCAACTGAATTAGTCAAATGTGCAATGTAGCTACCTGCCTGCGTGTAGGTAGTTCCATTAAATGTATAACTACCTCCTACACAAATACTCGCATTTGTAATACTAGTAGTTAAAGCCTTTACAGTTAATACCAAAGTCGCCGTACTATCACAACCAACTGAATTAGTCAAATGTGCAACGTAGCTTCCTGCCTGCGTGTAGGTAGTTCCATTAAATGTATAACTACCTCCTGCACAAATACTTGCATTTGTAGTCGATGCTGAAGGCTGATTTACGATTAATATTAGTGTTGCAGCACTATCA
>CANCKV010000276.1 GCA_947378615.1 Chitinophagaceae bacterium
TCAATATAAATTTTAAACTCGAATTAAAGATATCACTGACGAACAACCTACTCATTAACAATAAATTATCCATACGACTAATCAAAAGCAATGCCCAATGAGTTACTTTCAATACCCTACCAACTACTTATCATTCTCATACATTCACCTTCAATTCCCGACCAATCACTAGCTATTCCATCCTTATCCATTGAATAGCAAATCAATTTAATGTCATTGCCCTACTTTAATTTTAAATAGTCAACATTTTATCAAAGAAAATCTTACTCAAAATTCTATTTCTTAAATTATACACTTCTAACAATTTAAGTTCCCATTCACCCCTATCAATTTTCCATTTACCCAAAACCAAGCATTCTACCCCAAAAGCTTGCAAATTATCCCTTCCATTTTTTTGAAGAATTTTCTTGGAACATTTTTGCTAAAAATATTATTTCACGAAAAGTCACAGATTAAATGCAAATGCAATCATCTATAATTAAGGCCTTATTATGGGTAATTGACTTTGTAATTTTCTTGTCATTTGTGATAAAATTAATTAATCATCTAAAAAAATTATTAAGAACATGTTTAACTCAACAAAAAAAGCAATCTTCATTTTCGCTTGTTTGGTAGGGATTTTATACACTAACAAATCTATTGCTCAAACACAGACAAAATCTTTAAAGGGAGAATTAATGGCAGAAATCAGTCATCAGCCAATCAGTGGAGCAACAATAGTATTGATGCAAAACCAACAAAAGGTTTCGGCAATTTCTGATAGTTCTGGAAATTTCAAGTTTACTAATCTATCGTTAGGACGATGGCAGTTAATGGTAAATGCTGTAGGTTATGAACCCAAAACGGCTAGTGAAATATTAGTTACAGTAGGAAAGGAAGCAGTAGTAGAATTGGAACTCGTTGAAAAATATCATAGCCTAAAAGAAGTAACTATTGAAGGATTTTCATCCAAAAACAAGACCAATAACGATTTGGTTTTGGTTAGTGGTCGTTCCTTTAATGTAGAAGACACCAAACGTTATGCTGGAAGTTTGGGAGATCCTTCAAAAATGGCCGCAAATTTTGCAGGGGTTGTTGGTGCAAATGATGCGAGGAATGACATTGTAATCAGAGGAAACTCCCCAATAGGATTATTATGGGAATTTGAGGGGCTCAACATTCCCAACCCCAATCATTTTGGTTCATTAGGAAGTAGTGGTGGTCCTGTAAGCATGTTGAACAATAATTTGCTCGACAAATCTGATTTTCTTACAGGAGCATTCCCCGCTATGTATGGTAATGCATTAGCTGGTGTTTTTGATTTAAAGTTGAGAAAAGGCAATAATGATAAACATGAATTTGTTTTCCAAAGTGGATTCAATGGAATGGAATTGGGTGCTGAAGGTCCTTTCTCTAAAAAGAGCAAGGCATCCTATCTTGTGGATTATCGCTATTCTTCTTTAGAATTGTTCAAGAAATTCGGCATGAATGTCGGCACAGGAACAGCCATTCCAGTTTATCAGGATCTGTCTTTCAAGATTGTTATTCCCGACAAACATAAAGGGACTTGGACATTTTTTGGCTTGGGAGGAAACAGCAAAGTAAACTTTATGGGAAACGAAGTTGACACTACTCAAACAAACCTATACGGTACCGAAAACACAAATACTAAAGTAAAATATTACACAGGTATTACAGGCTTAAGTTACGATAGATTATTATCTGAAAAAACGAGAGGAAAATTCATTTTAGGCGTAACTGCAACAGATGAGAAGTTCAATGGCGACTCGATTAGCGTAATAACAAGGCAAGCATTCCCTAGTGGAGAAGGTCGTTTCCAAACACAAAAACTTTCTGCAATTGCTAACCTAAGCCATAAAATAGATTACACCCAATCTATTACTTCCGGACTACAAGCCGATTGGAATTTTTATAGCCTTTATAGCGCTGATATTTATTCAGGAACTGATAAGTTGACCACTGTTTCACAAAAAGGGAATACATTTCTTCTACAAGGATTTTCCCAATGGAAATGGAGGGCAACCCCAATATGGACAATTGAAGCAGGACTTCATGCTCAATTCCTTACTTTAAATAAAAACTTTTCTCCTGAACCAAGAGCCTCTATTCAATACAAAATCTCAAATAAACAATCCTTGTCATTTGGATATGGGCTTCATTCACAAATGCAAATCCTGCCTCTTTATTTTTATCAAAGTCTGATTAATAATAAGGTATATGAAAATAATAAGTCCCTAGATTTCACGAAAAGTAATCACCTAGTGTTAGGTTATGATTGGTTGTTTGGGAAAAATAGCCGTATCAAATTGGAAGCCTATTATCAACGGTTATCCTCTGTGCCTGTCCAAAGTTATAATTCCTCTTATTCTGCCCTTAATACTGGAAATGATTTTGGTTATGAATATAAGGACAGTTTGCAGAATAATGGTTCGGGGAAAAACTATGGAATAGAGTTGACGCTTGAACATTTCTATAGCAAAGGATTCTATTATCTATTCACTACAAGTCTGTTTAATTCAGTTTACAAAGGCAGTGATAGAACAGAAAGGAGTACTGCTTTTAACAATCAATATGTAAGTAACTTTTTGTTGGGAAAAGAATGGCAGATTAACGAGGAAAAAGACAATGTGCTATCCTTCAACCTAAAGATGTCTATTGCAGGTGGTAAAAAAGAAACGCCTATTGATTATAACGCTTCAGTATTGGCAGGCAAGGCCGTATATGATAATACTAAAGCGTATTCTATTCAAGAATCACCATATTTTAGGACGGACATTAAGATTGCATGGAGGAAAAATGGGAAACACCTAACACAGGAATTAGCCATTGATTTGCAAAATGTAACAAATCATCAAAACATCTTTATGAACACCTATAACCCACGAACACATAAGACTGTTTATGAATATCAACAAGGATTTTTTCCTGTACCAACCTATCGGTTAACATTTTAACCATATACTTTTATCGACTAAATTATTTTAGGTATGTGTTCGGTCATTAATTCTCAAAATTATCATCCAAAAAGGATTTTTGTTTTCTAATATATTCGTCAGCAGTTTCGATTGACCTCTTTTATAGGGTAATTGGAAATTTAGGCAATCAAAAATCCTTTCAAACATCCTGCCGTAAAAAAACGGAGTGCAAGTTGATACTCAAACAGGCTAACTATAAACTTATATAAGCCGAGTGACCACTTGCAATGCCTGACGAATTAAAAGGGAACGAAAGTAGTCACTCGAACAGGCTAACTATAAACTTATATAAGCCGAGTGACCACTTACAATGCCTGACGAATTAAAAGGGAACAAAAAGTAAACACTTGAGCGTTCTGCCAAAAACTTATACTGTCTGAGTAGCTACTCGGTTATCCTGCCTAGTACAAAAGGAACGCAAGTAGCTACTCGAGTATCTTGCCAAGCATTTGCATACTCTGAGTAACTACTTTCCTTCCCTAATTGATCAACAACTTGTGCCGTAGAAACGCTGACTCCGAAAAGGAACTAATAATCTGTATCAAGTCGATTTTTGTTACTTTTTTCAACAAACAAGAAAAATATTTGAAACCTATTAATGATATAAGATAATTTTCAATTGGACGATGTTCATTTATAGTAAAAGGAAATTAGTTTGCTAAAACAAAATAGACTTAATCGAAAAAAATCAAGTGAGTTCATCATTATAATCATTCTAAATATTTAATCAATAGTATAAATTTTGAATGCTAGTTTCTAATGAAGAATAAGGCATTTAACATTCAATTATTTTCAAAATATTTTTCAGGAATAATTTTTAGAAAATGCAATATTTAGTGATTCACAATCGATAAAAGAGTTTAAATTTATAAAAAAAACATAATTACTAAAAAGCCGAAACTCTTTTATACAAAGAGTTTCGGCTACAATTAAGTCGGGACGACTGGATTCGAACCAGCGACCTCACGCCCCCCAGACGTGAACGCTAACCGGGCTGCGCTACGTCCCGAACTTTAAAAAGGTATGCAAATATAGGTGAGTAGATTCTTTTTACGATTATCTTGCGCAAAATTTGAATTAAAATTATGCAGTTATTAATTAAAAATGTATTGATTGCGGATATAAATTCTCCTTTTTCTAACCTTAGAAAAGATATTCTAATAGAAGATGGTAAGATTATTTGTATAGATGACAATATTGCAAATAATAATTTTGAAGTAATAGAAGATGAAGATTTAATCATTTCTCAAGGATGGATAGATGTGTTTACAGACTTCTGTGATCCCGGATATGAGTATAAGGAATGTCTTGAATCAGGTGCGGATGCTGCTATTGCTGGAGGTTTCTCTCATGTATTTGTAATTCCAAATACCAAGCCTGTTACTCAAAACAAATCTCAGGTTGCCTACATCGTCGAAAAAGCCAAGTTATTACCCATTAATATTTACCCCCTTGGCGCAGTTTCTAAAAATACAGAAGGAAAGGATTTGGCAGAGATGTATGAGATGAAACAAACAGGTGCGATTGCCTTTTCAGATGGGCTTCATCCTGTTCAATCATCGGGACTTTTATTAAAGGCTCTTCAATATATCAATGCCTTTAACGGAACAATCATTCAAGTACCTATTGACAAGAGTATTGGCTCTTTTGGATTGATGACCGAAGGCATTATCTCTACCCAATTAGGACTACCTGGAAGTCCTGCATTGTCGGAGATTCTAATCATTAAAAGAGACCTCGACCTATTGAGATATACAAATAGTAAACTACATATTACAGGTGTTTCTACTGCTGAGAGCGTTGCCCTGATAGCGGCAGCAAAGAAGGAAGGATTAGCAGTGTCTTGTAGTGTCACCCCTTATCACCTATATTTTTGTGACGAAGACATGATTAGCTACGATACAAATTTGAAAGTCACTCCTCCTTTAAGAACAAGAACTGATATGATGGCATTGAGGGAGGCAGTTATTGACGGAACAATTGATTCGATTTCCACACATCATCTACCTCAAAATTGGGATAATAAGACCTGCGAATTTGAATATGCTGCAAACGGAATGATTGGTTTACAGACTAGCTTTTCAGTGGTCAACCAACTTCTAAGTGAATTATCACCTGAGAAAATCTCCCAATTGTTCAGTACAAATGCTAGAAGTCTATTTAATTTACCCGAAAATAAAATTGAAGTGGGTGCAGCCTGCGACTTCACTTTATTTACCCAATCAGGTAATTCTACATTTAAGAAAGAGGAGAATAAAAGTAAATCTGCTAACAGTGCTTTTTTCGAAATTCCTCTTTCAGGAAAGGTGATTGGGGTTTATACTAAAGGGAAGTGGCATAAGAACTAAAAGAAAGTTGTAGGATTCAAGTTACAGGATCAGGTTAAAGGCACATGACAATAAAAAAGCTAGAAGAAAAA
>CANCKV010000277.1 GCA_947378615.1 Chitinophagaceae bacterium
ATCTGCATTTCTTATTAATGCTAATGTTTTATTTTATTAAATAATTTTTATGGCCATAATTGATTTAGTTAGATGGGCTCCACAAGGAAATGATACAATCTATGCTTATAGATTTCCAGAAACCAATCTTAGCACCTACACACAGTTAATTGTTCAAGAATCACAAGAAGCAATTTTGTTTTCAAAGGGACAAATAGTTGGAAAGTTTGGGCCAGGCAAACATACTTTAAATACTGAAAATTTACCAATTTTAAGAAATCTATTTGGATTCCCATTTGGAGGCAAAAATCCGTTTACTGCAGAAGTATGGTTTGTAAATAAATTGCAACCGTATAATATTGATTGGGCGATTGACAAAATGGATATTCATGATGCAGACTATAATACAGGTATCCCATTGGTTGCTAATGGGCGATATGGTCTTCGTGTAACCGATGCTGAACGTTTTTTAATTAAGATTGTTGGAACAAAAAACTCATTTACTCAGGATGACTTAACTGATCAATTCTTTGGAGAGTTCTCAACTAAAACAAAATCAACGTTAATGCAATTCATGATTCAGAATAGAATCGGGATAAAGCAAATTTCAGCACATTTAGATAGCATTTCAGAACATCTGAAGTCAATAATGCTTCCCTTTTGGGAGAATCTTGGCTTTGAACTAACAAAGTTTTATATCACAAGTATTGAAGTCGATAGTTCAACCGAATCAGGATCAAGAATTGTTGATGCTCTATCAAGACAAAGTGCTCAAGCAATTGGAGGATACACTTGGCAACAATCTCAAGCTTTTGAAGTTGCAAAGGATGCTGTAGATGGCATTTCAACTGGAGGCAGTGGGTTACTTGGTGCCCTTGTTGCTTCAAATATGATGGGAGGATTGGGTGGTAGTGGGGGTGGTGGAATGATGCAGCCACAATATAATCAGCCCACATTTGGTTCAAATAATCCAGTTCCTTTAGGAGCTCAAATGCAATCTCCTATTTATTCCACTAGAGAAGTTTATTGTTCCAATTGTTCTAAAAAGTTTCCGAATAATGTGAAATTTTGTCCTCATTGTGGTGATGAGTACAATCCTTGTCCTAAGTGTGGCAGTGATAATGATAAAAATGCAAAACGATGCGTAAGCTGTGGAACACAATTACAACAAGGTCAAAACTTATGCAGTAACTGTAATGCCCCACTAGTATCTGGAAGTGCATTTTGTGGGTCTTGTGGTAAACCTCAAGGTGAAAATAAATGTATTCGTTGTGGAACAGAATTATCTGTAGGTTTAAAGTTTTGTCCCAAATGTGGTCTAAAAAAATAAAATTAATTGTATGAATTCAAAGAAGGCATTATCGGTATTACTACTCATATTTGGAGAATCATTAATCATTGCTGGATTTATTGTTTTGGGCAAGGGCTTAGACGGTAAAATATTGTTATTAGATATAATTGTATCATCAATAATATTTAACTTATTTTTTGGTAGTATGATATTTCCCTGGATTGACCTGAAAGACAAAAGTCAAAAAGCTGTAGGGAATATTGGAATAAAAATGGTCTTCACTCTTATATATACCTTCTTTGCAATAGCAATAATGGTTTATTTTATAGTGGATAAACCTAGTCATGTTCATGCCCAATTTTTGGCACAAGGCATTCTGCTCTTTTTTCTTATACTTGGTTTGTATTTTGGAATATCAGCTTCTGATAAAGTTGAGGAAGTCTATTATGATGAAAAGAGAAATAGGGGCAATTTAGATGATTTAAAAAGTGCTACTAAGGAAGTTCAATTAAAATTGGAATCAATGAAAACTATCCCAGTTGGAATTTTGAATAAGGTGAATAGTTTACAGGAAAATCTTCGATTCATTTCACCATCTAATAATGACATCTCTTTAGAACTTGAAAAAAAATATTTGGTTGAGATACGTAAAATGAGTGACTACTTATATGACCTATCACCAAATTTTGAGGCGATTGAAGAATCTATCAATAATTGCGAAAGGATATACAAAGAAAGAAAACAAGTTTATTCTAATTAATATAAATCTATAAAATTTACATCATGGCAGGTAAAATTTTCACTGAGTCTATTAATATCTTTCAGGATCAAGCTAAGATATTATTCAATTACTATCAGCAAGTAGCTGAAAAAATTGTACAAGAAGAAGAACGTATAGAAAAAGATATTGCGAAACTTGAGGAAGAAAAAAAAATGATTGAAAACTTATTGGGTAACTTTTGGCAAAGAATATTGCTGTGGGTATCCTTTAAACTGAAAAAAACAAAACAGGATTTGCAATCCCTAATTGATAGGATAGGTGAATTCCAAAAATTACATCGTGATATTTTTAGAGATTATAAAGTAACGAAGCTAGGGGTTGGTTATGTGCCGATCGCAGAACAAATAAAATATGAAGGCAAAAGCTTTATTGTTGATTATACAGGAACTGTGGATGAATCTGAAGTAAAACTTCAAATTTCGAAGCAAAATTCTTTATTAATTGATACAATTTCAGATTTGGAAAAACTAACGGCTACAGCTCCTTTTGTAGAAACGTCAAAAGAAATTGAAGAAATTGATACAGGAGATTATTCTAGATCAATGCAACAAATTAATCAACACGATTATTTTGGTAAATTAGAAAGGTCTCTTCGCACAATTTCATATTGTATGGATGATTTGGATATCACATCCGTTTCCTTGCCGTTAGTTGCAAATAATAGCAATTATCATGATTTTGTAAAAGAGTTTGCAACTTCTGAAATTCCAGAGAATGCATCAGTTATTAACGTGTTTAATAAAGAAGAATATAATGACGAAATAAACAAATTTCAAGAATTAAATAAGTTGAAAGATTCCTTATCTAGGGATACTGCCCAATTTGAGGATGTTCTAAAAGGTCTTATGATGACAATGGCAAACTCTGTTCAAGCGATTTCTGCCTTAAAAGTTGCTTCAACTAATAAGATAGTTTTTGAATCAAATAAACTTTTATATAAAATATTAAGGTCGCCCTACAACCATTATTCCCCTGTTTTAGAAGCATCTGAAATAGAGCGAATTAAAAACGAAAATTTTAATTATGGTGACAATGTACAGGATTATGTACCTTTTCAGTTAAAGGATAGTTCTTTACTCCGTTATAATCTATTATCAGATAACTGGGTAGCGGAAGATGGAAGTATCACTAATTTTCCATTTGGTATTCATCAGATTCATGAAGAAATTGTAGCTCCTGTCGTTCAAAATTTGATGAATGAAACACGAATCGAACGGTTGAAAATATACAATCATATCAAGGATCAAAAAATCAGCTATTTAAACAAATGGCATCAGGATACCGAAGATTTTTATGGCAGAAATAGGGCAGAGAGTGCAGATTTGATCAACTTAATGAGGTCAAGTTTGAGAGATTACATCGCTGCATCAAATACATTAGCGTCCTTGAAAAAGACAGAGGATAGCATGAAAAGCTCAGATGCCAATTTAGATTCAACTGTGGTTTCGGCTAATGATAATTCTGCAGATGTATTTGCTGCTTTTGAACTTCAATCAAAGGATTTTCAGAATGTACAGATCGATTTTGAAAATTATATGGATAGGTTAAAAGAGGATATAGACAACAAAGCCGAAAAATTTGAACATATTGATTACTATGATGCACTTCTTCGTGATGGCAACTCAAAAGATACAGCTGTAGCTTCTAGTGAAATTCATTCATTAGATGAAAGAAGGAAACCGTTAAGTGCCATCAATCCATTGTTTGCTAAAATTTCAGAAATTCCACCTGCACCAAGTATTGAAAATATTGCTTATGAGCATATTTCTTTAAATCTTCCTTCAATAGCAAGGAATGCTCTTAAAGATTTAGAAGTTTATCATAGTACTGGAACTACAGGCGTCGATGTAAGAATTGAAAATGCAGAAGTTGAAAAATCTAATAATTTGACTAATGACGACAATGCTAATAAATTTAATGAAATTCAAGAGCTTTATAATAATGGAACAATTACTGAAAGTGAGTATAAAAAATTAAAAGATGAAATTATTTCAGGTTCAGAAACTAGTATAGAAACTTTAAGTGAAAATGAAAAAGATATTTCTAATAGTGCAAGTAATGAATTAAATGATAAACTAACTAGTGACGTTGAAGAAGATGATGAAATTAATGATGGCGAATTTGACGAGATTAAATGATGCTGAAATAGAGAAAAATAAGTAATTACAAAAAAATATTAGGTTATGGCAACATTTAATTTTACTGTAGATACACAGCCAATGGCTGAAGAAATAAAAAGTGTTTGTTATCATGTTGATGCTACGACTGGAGCTGTTGTAGCGATGCAGACAGCAGTAATCTCTGCTGAAGAACGAGCTGCTAATCACGTTTGTGATAATGTGAATATGGGATTTTACACGTTAATACGTTCTCAGATTTCTCAGAAGTTAGCCAAATTGCAAAGTGACGTAGATTCTCAATTGATGCAGATGCGGCAGCAAAAAAATGCGTTATTGAACATCAAGAATAGGATGCAGAAGGATTACAATATGATTGCAAGCAGATACATTAAATTGTTTAATGGTCTAAATGGCAATCTGAAAAATAGGGTTTTTGAATTAGATAAGCCGACAATAAGTTTTGCAAATAAGGAAATTGATAAAATCTCAAACAGAACAAAAAATCTTATTGCAACAGTACCAATAACACAATTGGAATCAATCTCTGAAAGCCAAAAAATTGTAGCTTCAAATATTAAATATAGAGGTGTAAATGTAATTAATTCTATGAAGTGGTTTATTCAAGAAATGAACGAACAAAAAAAACTTACAGACCTTATATTGATAAAAAATTCAAGTACTCTAGAGACTCAAATGTTTTATACTCCAATCTTAATTATTGAGTCTAATAGGGATAATTCTGGTCAGAGAAATGTGGATGTTATTGTTTCTGATGAAATATTAAATAATATTTCCAAATCTGCTATAAAAAACAATGCGTATTCTGAATTTACACAGTTAGATTGGAAGCAAAATCAAACAATTAATGAAGAGATAAAGAGCGAGTTTAGCAAAAAACTTTCTTCTTCCACAAAATCAGCAAGAATAAAGGATTTGGCAATGCAATTGTTTATTACAAATAAGTATCAAACATCTTAATTCTTTAATGATATGAGTTACACTAGAAGTTATAGAGAAAGCATTACAGTAAGTGGGTCAAAATCAGATACATTTTCTTACCCAGCATCAGAAAATGGGGGAAGTAAAACTGTTACAATTCATTATACAAAAGATGTTCCTGTAGAAGTAAATATTTTTGTAGATACCAATCCATTTGAAAGAAGTATATCCAAAGTTAAAGGCAATGTGGATTTACTAACAGGAGCTGTAGTTGCTAC
>CANCKV010000278.1 GCA_947378615.1 Chitinophagaceae bacterium
ACCATGAACACCTTAGCTACCGTTGAACAAACAATTCGTTGTATTGAAGCAGGTGCAGAACTTGTTCGTATTACGGCACCTAGTAAGAGTGAAGCAGAAAACTTATTGAATATCAAGAATGAATTGAAGAAAAGAGGCTACAACGTTCCACTAATCGCTGATATTCATTTTACACCTAATGCAGCCGAGATTGCAGCAAGAATCATTGAAAAGGTTAGGGTGAATCCAGGTAACTACGTAGATAAGAAGAAATTTGAACAAATTGATTATACTGACTTAGAATATGCTGAGGAGATAGATAGAATCCGGGATAGATTTACACCATTAGTGAAAATCTGTAAGGAATATGGTACTGCTATGCGTATCGGTACCAATCATGGTAGTCTGAGCGACCGTATAATGAGTCGCTATGGGGATACTCCGAATGGAATGGTTGAAAGTGCGATGGAGTTTTTGCGTATTGCTAGAGGCGAAAGCTACCACAACATTATTTTAAGTATGAAATCGAGTAATACACAAGTAATGGTTCAGGCCTATCGATTACTAATTCAACAAATGCAAGAGGAGTTTGGAGAATCTTATCCACTTCATTTAGGGGTAACCGAAGCGGGAGACGGAGAAGACGGAAGAGTAAAAAGTGCTGTGGGCATCGGTACATTATTGGAAGATGGCATTGGAGATACAATAAGAGTCAGCTTGACAGAAGACCCTGAATTTGAAATACCTGTTTGTAGGGATTTGGTAAAAAGGTATGCAAGTTACAGGGTACAGGATACAGGTTATAGGTTACAAGATACAAGTTACACGTTACAAGTTGCACGAAAAGAAGAACTACAAATTAGCGACCTAAAACCTGAAAATAGTAACTTGAAACCAGAAACTAGTAACTTGAATCCTGAAACTAGCAACCAGAAACTTGAAACTAATCACCTCCCCTACTCCCCTTTTGTCTATTCGAGAAGTAAAACTTTTGCCATTAATAATATTGGAGAACATCATGTACCTGTTGTAATCGCTGATTTGAGTAAACAAAAAGAGATTACACCTGCAAGCTTACAAAGTATCGGTTATACCTATAATTCGGAAAGTGATAAATGGAATATCAGTGATGGTGCAGCAGATTATATCTTCACGGCAAATAAAGAAGTTGATTTTGCTTTACCCGGCACCTTAAAAGTATTTAGTTATTATGATACTTGGAAAAAGGCTTTAGATAAAACTAAGTACTTCCCATTGATGGATGGTAACAAATACTTAGATACGGCTCTGGAAAAGTCAAATGTATTAAACCTTGTTTTGGTAGAATGTTTTTCTTCAACTATTCCACAGCCTCCTTCAGATAGTCTATTTCAATCACTTTCACAAGACAAGACTGCCGTAGTTTGTTTGTTTTCCGCTTATAAAAATGCGATGCAGAGTGTGAGAAGGATGGTTGTCGAAATGAAAAACTATGGACTTAGTAATCCGGTGATTTTATTGGTAAAAAGCGATTGGAAAACACCAGATGAACATCTTATTCATTTCGCAACAGAAACAGGGGCTCTTTTGTTGGATGGTATAGGTGATGGTATTTGTTTAGGAATGACAGATAAAAGTTATCAATTGCAAGATATAGGTCTTCAGAATACGGAGGGTAGAACTTATACTAGTAATACTTCGCCTGAGCAGTTTATCAATTCCACTGCTTTCTCCATTCTTCAAGCGACTCGTGTCCGAATATCTAAAACAGAATATATCAGTTGTCCTAGTTGTGGCCGAACTCTTTTTGATTTACAAGAGACAACAGCCCGGATACGTAGCGTTACCAATCACTTAAAAGGTGTGAAGATTGCCATCATGGGTTGTATTGTAAATGGACCGGGCGAAATGGCAGATGCTGACTTTGGTTATGTAGGAAGTGGTGTTGGAAAAATTACTCTTTACAAAGGCAAGGAAATAGTAAAGAAAAATATTGATAGTGCGATTGCAGTAGATGAATTGATAAATTTATTAAAAGAAAACGAGGCGTGGGTGGAGGAGAAGTTATGAGTTATGAAATATAAGTTATGAACTATGAGTTATGAACTATGAGTTATGAAATGTGAATTATGAAATATGAGTTATGAAATATGAGTTATGAAATATGAGTTATGAAATATGAGTTATGAAATATGAGTTATGAGTTAATATATTGGTTAGTTTAATTCACGTATAACGTATAACGTAAACTTATAACTCATAACTTATAACTCATAACTTATAACTCATAACTCATATTTCATAACTCATAACTCATAACTCATAACTCATAACTCATAACTCATAACTTATAACTCATATTTCATAACTTATAACTCATAACTCATAACTTATAACTCATAACTTATAACTCTTTCTGCTTTCCCTTTAAATAAGAAACGATGCAAACAGATTTTTTAGTAATTGGTAGTGGTGTGGCTGGCTTGACCTATGCATTAAAAGTAGCTAAGCATTTTCCTGAAAAACAGGTGATTGTCATCACTAAAACCGATTCAGACGAAACAAATACTAAGTATGCACAAGGAGGTATTGCGGGTGTTTGGGATGAAGAAAAGGATAGTTATGATAAGCATATAGCTGACACTTTGATTGCGGGCGATGGTTTATGCAATGAAAAAATTGTTGAAATTGTTGTTAAGGAGGGCCCCGAACGTATCAAAGAAATCATTGAATATGGGGCAAGATTTGACAAAAATGATATAGGCGAATATTCTTTAGGTAAGGAAGGAGGACATAGCGAAAACCGTATTCTGCATCATAAAGATGTTACGGGGCTTGAAATTGAAAGGGCATTGTTGCACGAGGTTAGTAAGACAAAGAATATAGAGCTAATTAATCATTGCTTTGTAATAGATATTATCACTCAGCATCATTTGGGTTATTTAGTTACTAAATCCACAACTGATATCACTTGTTATGGCGTTTATGTGTTGAATGTTAACAGTAATCAGGTTGAGAAGATTACTTCAAAAATTACCTTATTGGCGTCGGGAGGGAATGGACAAGTATATCGAACCACCACAAATCCTCGTATCGCAACAGGCGACGGGGTGGCAATGGTTTATCGGGCTAAAGGCAGGATAGAGAATATGGAATTTATTCAATTTCATCCAACTGCTTTGTATGAACCGGGAATATCTCCTTCTTTTTTGATAACTGAGGCGGTAAGAGGCGATGGAGGTATTCTTCGCAACAAAAAAGGAGAGGCATTCATGGTAAATTATGATGAACAACGCCGTGACCTCGCCCCACGTGATATTGTAGCACGTGCGATAGATAATGAGATGAAGAGGAACGGTACAGAACATGTTTATCTTGATTGTACCCACATGGATAAAGAAAAATTCATCCATCATTTCCCTAATATTTATGAGCATTGTTTAAGCATTGGTATCGATGCATTCAAACAATGGATACCTGTTGCACCCGCAGCACATTATAGTTGTGGTGGCATCAAGACTGATGAAAACGGTCAAACTTCAATCAAACATTTATATGCCTGTGGCGAATGTGCAAGCACGGGTCTGCATGGTGCAAACCGATTAGCTAGCAATAGTCTGCTAGAGGCAATGGTATTTGGGGAGCGTTGTTTTAATGACAGTATCAAGTTGATAAAAGAGATTAACGCAAACCAAAGCCATCCTGTTGAGCTTCCTGATTGGAAAGCGAAAGGCACATCGGAACCCAAAGAGATGATATTGATTACGCAGACAAGGAAAGAACTTGAACAAATAATGACTGATTATGTTGGGATTGTTCGAACAGATGTCCGTTTGAAAAGGGCGATGCGTCGATTAGATTTATTGTATGAAGAAACAGAGGAGTTGTACAAAACAACAAAAGTGTCCCCACAAATGTGTGAACTAAGGAATTTGATTACAGTTGGCTACCTAATTGTAAAGGGTGCCGAATTCAGGAAGGAAAGCAGGGGATTGCATTATAATACGGATCATTTGAACAAGAGTGAGTTATTGCAAAACATTATACTTTAACCAAACTTTCCTCATCTTTCAATTGATGTTATGAATAAATCAATATTGCTTGGACTAATGATATTATCAGTTCAATTTTTGTCGGCACAGACCAAGGAAAATGAATTGAACGATTCTGACATTGTCTTTACAAGTGCACAGATAAGTCCAAAATTTACGGAAGGTACAAATGGATGGAGGGATTACTTGGTTAACAATCTAAATACAACCGTTCCTGCAAAAAATGGCGCAAGAACTGGGAAATATACCGTCATCATCTCCTTTGTGGTTGATAAGAATGGAAATGTAAAAAGTGTTGCCGCAAATAATAGTCCGGGTTATGGTATGGCTGAGGAAGCGATTCGGATAATAAAGAATAGTCCAAAATGGATTCCGGCATCTCAGAATGGATATAATGTAGCTTTTCAATGTAGGCAAGCAATTTCGTTTGTGGTTGGCGAGACTTCAGCTTCAGGAGGAAATGTATATGGGGAAAGAACGTTTACTTCTGTTCAGATTGAAGCAGAATTTCCAGGTGGTAGAGATGGATGGAAGAATTACCTAGAAAGGAACCTGAATAGTAATTTGCCCTCAAGCAATGGTGCACCACCCGGAAGATATACTGTTAATCTTGATTTTTTAGTAGCTAGTGATGGGCATATTGTCGAAGTAAATGCACTTAATAATCCTGGATTTGGTACTGCAGAAGAGGCAATTAGAATATTAAAAAGAAGTCCTAATTGGAAACCTGCAGTTCAAAATGGAGTGAATGTGGCCTACAGAGGTAGGCAATCAATCACGTTTGTGGTTTCGAAGTAATAATAACAACAGTACATAAGCAGTAATTTGGTTTATGGAAAAATCTAGACATTGTTATTATCGATTTAAATACATTATAATAGTACTATAAAGTAAATCACAAACTAATTATGAATTTTCATCAAGTTCAATTGTTTCGGATTCCAAATAAAGAGTATCTGGATCAAAATCTAGGGAATCATTCCAAACGACAGTATTGAATGCAACCCTAGCCTTACTACAAAAAGTTTCATCTTGCAAAGGTTGATACACAGGGTATTGCAAATAAGGCGATAAATCAAATTGCTTAATTTTATTATCACTAAAACAAATCCATAACTTATATGGACTCTTATATTCAACTTTTACTACCCTTGGGTTCATTTTAATTTATTTTAGTGGTTCAATGTTAAAAACCGGATTACCGGTAACTGCCAATTTCCAATCTTTCATTAGGCTTATTTGATGAATCTCTATCCATGCAAGAATAAGTTTGTGCTTATTTGCAGGAAGTGAACCCTACAATAAAATACCCTCAGGAATTTGATAGATTGCTTCGTCTTCGGCATACCTAACGTGAATATGAGGAATAT
>CANCKV010000279.1 GCA_947378615.1 Chitinophagaceae bacterium
TTTTTCAACGAAGAAAATGATTTTTTAATTATATAAATCATACTGAAACGTTACAAGTTTGTTCAAATTTTCTTAAATAGCAACATTTTGTTGAATAACTCTTTCATATAGTAGTAAATTTTCAACAAATTACCGATTATTCCAAAAAGCATACGAGTTTTATTTAATTAATTGGTACTTTCGTAGCTATTTCAATGATTGGTGATTATGATAAAGAATCTATTACTGTTGTTTTTTGTTTCAATTTGTTTTTCATCTTATGGACAAATACCTCATTTTACTTTAGTTACCACAGCATTTTCGAAAGATACTGCAGGGGGAAATGATATGGAATACATACAACTTTTAGTTGATGGTAAAAAGAGTTGTAGTGAAACTAAAGGTGGGGACAGTATTGCTAATATCAGCAATTTTGTTATTTATGACAGCCATGGTGATCTCACCTATAATAATGGAACAATCCCTGGAATTGCTTCGGGATATTATCGTTTCCCTAATACGCCTACTTGGGATTCAGTTCCTTATGGTTCTATCATAGTCGTGTATAATGATAAAAACAAAAATACTGCAGCGATAACCTTTCAAGATGATACTACTGGAACAATTAAGCCACATGTTTATATGGTTCCAGTAAGTTGGTTGGAAATGAGTCCATCTTCACCATTTGTTTTTGATTCTCTACATACAATCTTACCGATACCACCATCTATTACTTTGGGATTGGGGCAAAATACCTTTTTGAATACACCAATTTATTCTGATACACTAAAATATCCTTCTCCTCAATACCCTCCCTTTTTTAGAAACGATTCTGCAAAATGGACTGTTTTACAGGCTAATATAACCAATGAAAAGCCTGGTAGTTTCAACAATAAGTTGTTGATATCATGGGTCGATTCTATTAATAAATCTTCAGGCGTTCCATCGTTTGCAGTAACAATTGATACTACTTATGATAATTCTTGCTCAGCTGCTATTATTCTAAAGGCAAGTATTTCATTACCTGATAAAACGCCAACTTATGAGTGGTGGATAAATGATACGCTTGTAACGTCTAATAATACCAATATTTTGGTTGATACTCTAAGAAACAAGAATTACATAGCATTGAAAGTAACCACTACTCTTGCATGTGTGGCTGAACATAAAACTTTCGATTCTAGTTTGGTTTTTTATTCTCCTGGATTTTTACAATTAGCTATTACACCTAATATTGTTGGTCAAAACGTTTCTATTGATTCTATAGGTAAGGATTTACATGGAAATGTGGATAGTTCTAAAGTTTTTAAATCATTTTTTTGTTCTAGTGATACGATAGTATTTTCTGCTATCCCCAATCATTCGAACATAGGTGATACCTATCAATGGATTGTGAATCATACGCCTGTTTCAAAAGACAGTATTTTCAAGGATACCTTAGTAAAAAATTTAGATACCATTCAATGTATTTTGACTAGTGGTTTACAGTGTGGTGTGAATCCTTTGACAGATACAACAACTATTTATATCTTCAAAAATACTCCTTTGAATCCAATCAAAATACCAAAGATTACTATTTCTGGTCTCACTGGTATTTCTGGAGATAAAGTTATTGATGTTTACTTTAAGGACACTTTTAGTGTGAAATTTCATTATGATAGTACCTTAAAAGGAATAAATGGGTTAGACTCTATAATTTCGATTGATTCAACCACAAAAATTACGTCCAAAAATTGTGATTCTAAATTAAAAGATACTATTATTACTTATGACACAACTTTTGCGCATTACGTTGATTCTTCTTCAAGGTATAGATTAGTTTGGGTTTTAAATGGGGTACCTATTGATACATCTATCACATTTAAGGATGGAGATCACATTCCTTCCTTTCCTTACAGCAATTTTTATAATTCACAAGATACCATTCAATGTATTTTATTGGCAAAGAAAACGTCTAGCTGTCCTTACGATGAAGACTTCACACTTAGAGATACTAGCAACAGAATGATTATGCAAAATCAATCTTTTCATTTGCTGACAACATCACTTGCTAGAGGTGTTAATGATGGTGAGTATATTCAGTTGTTAGTGGGAGGTACAAGGGATTGTAACGAAAAGAATAAAAAGTTCTTATATCAAGCGAATCTGTCTGGGTTTGTGATTTACGATAAAAATGGAGCCTCTACTTATAGTACTACTAATACTAATGGTCTTGCGTCAGGTCATTATCGTTTTCGTAATACTCCAGGTGCTTGGTACACAAAAGTTCCTTTCGGGTCAATTATACTAATTCATAATGATCCTCCCTATTCGAACAGCTTAATAGGCTATGGGGATGAAACGACAGGTACTGCGTATCCATTTATAGCTGGATTTGCAAGTAAATCAAATGTTTATATTATTTCAAAAAGCGCATTAGAATTAATCCCTGAGTCTCAAGTACAAATACCTCCTCCGATACTAAAATCTAATTTTAGTAGCCCTACTTCTTTAAATTTACAAGACGGTCAGATTGCTTATTTGAATAGTAGAATTACTCCTCCTTTTGTAAATAGTGATTCCTGTAAATGGACCTCACATTGGAGTACAGGTGTAGATGGGGCAACATTAGATTTTGCTGGCTATTTTCCAAATTCAAAACCCGATTTGCAAAACTGGCAAAAGGAGTATTTATCTTATGGTGTAGTTCCTGACATCAAATTAGCATCAACAGAGGACTTAGATGCTACAAATATTAACTGTAATCCTATAACCATTCATTATTCATTAAATAGTAGTGCTGTTGCAAAGTTGGATACTGTAATATGGTATATTCGACATTTTGACACATTAGCTACAAAAATTACATATCCCAAAAATTCTTATAAGGACACGACTATTTTTAATTTGAATAGTGAAATGACTGTTGCTTCTGATTCGGCAAAATCCTATAGTCATAAGGATTCTTCCTATTCACAGATTCATTACAAGGACGAATTATTTGCTTATATCCATTCCCCATACTATTGTATATTGAATAATGGTGAACCCGCAATTACACGACCTATAATTAAACCTATAATTGGTGCATTAGAAACATGGACTATTCCTTACGTGGATTCCGTATCAATTTCTATAAATACTGATGATCCCGACAAACTTCATTATTTAAAACCTATCAGAGGGACGGATACTGTCGGTACAGACGGTCTTGGTAATCGGATAAATACACGGATTTATAAGACTTTTTGTAAGGGTGATACAATCAGATTAAATGCTGTTTCAACCCCAATAGATTACTCGAGAAAATTTTCTTATAGTTGGTTTCGATTAAGTGGAAATACTCAAACCTTCTTAAATCATGTTCCCGATATTATTTATCCTAGAGCGGGTTTACCTGATTCTACGATTAGCATGGATAGTGTATTTGATGATAAGTCAATTCCTGCAGGAGCATTATACGACACCCTAATTTGTACTTTACATAATAGTCAGACATGTGCGATACCAAATATTAGTGACACCATCTATATTAGGTTGTTGGATTCCATTCCTATTCCTACTATTACCATTTCTGGAATGAAGGGTATTGATAATGATACCAATATTTGTTCTGCTATGACTGATAGTTTCAGTGTAGCCTTCCACTATATAGCCGATACTTTGAGAGCCGCAGATGGTTCACCATTGAAAGCGATTGATGGTATTACGGATTCAGTTATTTACAAGAAAGATACTACGACAAGATATGCGTTGGTTTGGGAAGTTTGGAACGCCTCAAGTCAACCTCAAGTGAGGAATAGTGTCTATTATAATCCTTCAGATCCAGCTTATCATCCAAATTCGGATCCATTAAGTGCCACCCTTTTGGATTCAACGATTTATTCAGATGATAGTACGGGTGCAAAAACTATTCGGGATAGTATTGGTTTCCTTTACAATAAATTTGTCGCCATGCCTAATGCTTTGCAAAAAGGGGATTCAGTGCGATGTATCTTATTGGCAAGGAAAACGAATAGTTGTCCTTATGATAAAGATTCGTTTTTGGTTTCTCCTTTTATGGTATTACCTTTTGGTAATAGTGCTCGTGATTCCATTCTTGCTGATACAGCTAATCCGGTTATACCTTTACGGGCTTATAGTAATACCAAGGTGATGAATATCACGCCTTCATTTGCACCTTCTATTCAAATCTTTAGTAGAGATAATAAACAACAGTTTTTATGTCCTAATGATATTTTGGCAAGACGTAACCGTCAAGATTCAGTTATTTTTTGGGCAACGGATAGTGTGTCTAGAGCGGGAGATCGACCTAGCTATGTATGGTTTGTTGATTCAGCAGGTACTAGAAGAATACTTGATTCTACCTATCATCCTACTGCGAACTCTTACCTCTATGATTCATCTATTCATAATGGTACAGATAGTAACTATGCCATTAGTTTTCATAGAGACTCCGCTGATTTGAATAACCCACCTAGTACGATTGCAAAAAAGGATACGATTAGTTTTCAAAACTTTTACGGAGGCAACAGCTTTAAGCAACTGTATCCTGGTGATACTTTGTGTATAAAACTGATTAATAATACGAGTAACTGTCTATTGTTTGATTCTGCAGTAGCCAGAATTCCTTTAGATACTATATCGCCAGTATTGACTGCATCCATTTCCTTAGTTGACCCTCAACTGATTTGTGCGTATGATACTTTGGTTACAACAAAATATTTTAAGGATACGGTAATCAATCATAGTAAGAATGCGCCTTATCCCCCTAGGTATTGGTGGGTGTCAAATAATGGGAATGTAACTTGGATGGATACATTATCTGGTAATAGTGCAGATACATTCCATTACAATCCTGTTTTACATACAGGTGATACTGTTTATATGAAGGTATTTAGCAATATTGCCTGTATTCAGAATGATTCCATAGTAGCCCAACCGTATGCTGTAAACATAAATCCTAATTTTTATGATTCAGTTACGTTACCTTTAAGGGATACCTTGTGCTATGGAGTTCCACATACTGTATCGGCGATACTTTCGTCTAACACAAATACAGAAAATCTAACTTTTGATTGGTGGCTGTTTGATAAGGGGAATTGGAATAGGGTAGGTCAGAGTGTAGGTTCTTCTTATCAGTTTAATGGTACTATTAATGATAGTTTACATGATGGAGATTCAGTCTATTGTGTAATTACACACGGCGATGCACAATGTAGGGTAGAATTTACAAAGGCAGATACTAGTAATAAAATTTACTTTCATGTAAATCCATTGCCAATAGTATCACGAATAATTGCTTCAGCAAACTCTGTTTGTGATATTTCCTATATCTATTTTTCCGATACTACTAAACCTTCTCTTAATGGTAGTAGTGCTTGGAGTTTGGATTATCCGAATATTACA
>CANCKV010000280.1 GCA_947378615.1 Chitinophagaceae bacterium
ATACTATCGAAATATTTACTGATTTCTTTTACTCTGTCAGGGTCTCCTACAGTAATAATAGTATTCGCCATCTCCTCAGGAAGAAGATTTATATGATAAATTGCCCCTCTTTTGTTAATAATTAACTCGCTTTCTTGTATTTTTTTCATAATTTCTTTTAAAAAGACAAATTTAATGTTTACAATTCAAATTGAACCATTATTTTTGCGACCTTATAAAAAAGGTTCTGTGGCCGAGTGGCTAGGCTGAGCTCTGCAAAAGCTCCTACAGCGGTTCGAATCCGCTCGGAACCTCTCAAAAAAGGACTCTGAAAAGAGTCCTTTTTTGTTTCTTACAACTTACAAAACTTAAATTTCATCTATTTATAAAACAATTAAATATAGATTATTTCATGGTAGTTCATAATGAAAAAAATCCTTGGACAATTATAGACGAAGCTACTGTATATGAAAATCCTTGGATTAAATTAATTCATCACAATGTTTTGAATCCTTCTGGAGGTAAAGGAATCTATGGGAAGGTTCATTTTAAAAACAAAGCAATTGGAGTTATTGCCATAGACAAGGATAAAAATACCTATTTAGTTGGACAATATCGTTTCCCAATTCATCAATACAGTTGGGAATTGCCAGAAGGAGGATGTCCCGTAGAGACAGATTCCCTTGATTCTGCAAAAAGAGAATTATTAGAAGAAACAGGACTTGTTGCTTCAAAATGGCTACGCTTGGGAGATGCGTTTCTTTCCAATTCAGTGAGTGATGAATATGCTGAATATTTCCTTGCTACAGATCTTGAACAACATGATGCAGAACCTGAGGATACCGAACAATTAACTGTTAGAAAAGTACCCTTATCAGAAGTCTTTAGAATGGTGAAGGATGGTGAAATTACAGATGCCCTCTCTCTAATACCACTCTTAAAACTTGAGTTATTGCTATTGAAAGGGGAATTAATTCTTTAAATTAAAGACAAGAAGGCTTAAGATAAAAGGTTTTATTATGGAATAAGTTCCACTTTTTTATTTCAATAGTGTATAAGCTGTTGAAGATGATGGATTCCTTTCTGGCTACCTGCTAAGTGGTTAAATAAACTTTAGGAAAGTATTGAAATTGAATAAGATTTAATCAAGAGTTTTAAAATAACTATTACTCCTCCTACCCTCTTTTACTACTTAGTAATCCACTTGCCAAAAAACCAAAGATCAACCCAAGTATCAATCCAAGTTTCACATTCCGCAGGAACTCACCAATTAATAATGCAATAATTATTATTGTAACAGCTCCAATCTTTTTTCTTTTTAACATGAAATTTCAATTATTAATTATCAATAAACAAAGCCCAAATATCAATTAAGATTCATGTCTCCTGTATTCATAGGATCAACAACCACTTTTACCATCTTGTTTAATAATTCAACACGTTTAGAAAATTCTTGCCAAATAGCATACTGCATTTCAGTTTGAAGCATCAACTTATTATAATCTAGAATATATCCGTCTAAAAGTCTGTAAATACCACTATTTGAATTAGAGTGGACACTGACATAAGCCTGAAAATATTCTTTTGCCCTATCAAAAGCAACAATATCAATGGAGTTGGATTTCCAATTCTTGAAATGATTGGATTCTATTTTAGATAATTCATCCCATAAGCTATAGTCCTCATCTAGTTCAATATATTTATTTATAAAATTTACAATAGAATTAATGGTAGGTTCTAGTGTAATTAACTTAGGGTGATATTCAGACAATGCCTTAACAATATTATTGACCTTATCAGACAAAATATCTCGAGAATAATCTTCTTCTGTAATCATCGAAGCGATATAATTATCAGCCTCTTCAATAGCTTCCTTAATAAAATCAGCAATCAACATCAAAAACGCTCGTACAGATTCAATCTCTTTGGCTATTGGTGAATATTCTGAAAGGCTTTTGTACATCATCTCACTCAAATTCACATGAGACTCAATCAGCGTAACAAAAGCATTTTCCAATGCAAAATCATCTTCAGTCCAACTTTTTTCATCATCATAAGTAATCGTTGCTGAATGTGCAGGGAACTCAATTATTTTCTCAATAAGAGCCATGATGTATATTTTTATAAAGGATAAAATCATCCAATAATTTTCCAAATATAACCGACAAAATGTATCTTTCGGCAATAGACTTTATATCATATTAAAATAAGAATGCTTTATAGTTTTTTTATCTATAAAATTTTTCTTTGTGGCCATGATTATTCTGTTTTCATAAATTATTTGGAAACAGAAGGTTTCATACAAATATTTTGTTAGGTATTTTTTCCGTTTCTTTAGTTACAAAATTCCTAATCGTATTTGAAATTAGCTTTCGCTTTTGATAATACTATTTTTGATTCAACAAATCTCATTACCTTGGTCGAAATTTTCTAAAATGAAAAAGTATCATTCACTAAAAGGGTTCTTTATATTAACATTCCTTTCATCTTGCCTTTCACTTTATTCACAGACTGACAAAGTATCCATAAAGTTTTCTCCCTTACCATTGATTGATGACATTGGCTTTCCTACTATTCAAGGAGGTGTTGAAGTTAAACTTTCAAAGAGAATTTCCTGGTATAATGAGGTCGGAATAAAATATAGAGAATGCATGAGTGAAATTTCTGATACCAATTTTATTGCTTCAAGAGGATACAAACTAAGGTCAGAATTAAGATATTATCTAAGTAAAAACAAGAAAGAGAGTCTCGAAGGGTTATATCTTGCCTTAAATTACTCCTTTTCTCAGAACTATCATAATCCAGAAATATCCTATTATCCCAATAAAGACAGTTCAAAAATTAGAAAAGATGGATTTGGTGTGAAGAAAGAAATGTTTGGATTAAATGTTTTGTGTGGGTTTCAACAGAAACTATACAAAGGATTAGCTATTGACGCTTATGGTGGAATTGGTATCAGGTTCAGGGATGTAACCACTTACCATAAAGAGTTTGATAAAAAAAAGGATTCTATGGAACTACCTATTGATTTTAGTATCTTATCAATAAGAGAAATAGTTGATGCAAATGGGGGTAGAACAGTCATTCCTATTTTGATGTTAGGGGTAAGGATTTGTTATAATTTTTGATTTGAAAATTGGATTTGACACAACGGAAATAATGCAAAAGCAAAGGATAATAAGACTCATAAAATAAATGAATTAGCTAGTGCTGTCAATGTGGTAATCCTTTGGTGGCTTAGCAAAAATTGCTTGTAATAAGATAATTTCTATTAAAATGAATTGAAATTGATACTAAGATAATTGGTCATTTATTATTATGTAATGAATTATTTATTACAGGTTAATAAACATTACTTTCACAAAAATATTTAAATGAAAAGCATTCGGGAAGCACACCGTTATCTTACTAATGCAAAAGAAATCTTGCGGGATAAAGCACAAAAAGAGGGCCGATTTTATAAAGATAAAAAGTATGTTAGGATGGCAGGGCATACTGCATATTTGGGTGTATTGACTGCTGTAGATGGTCTTTTAGGTATTAAGAAGAAAGGGCGAAAGAGCGTTCTTTGGTATCAGGAAGAGTTGGTTAAAATAGATAAAAAAGTATTGACGAGGTTCAATATGGTTTATGAAACACTTCATTTGACTTTAGGATATGATGGGAATCTTAGTGTAGTAATTGCAAATGAAGGATTAAAAGAAGCAGAATACATTATTAATTGGGTAGAAACTATAAATTTCCATTACTAGAAATAAGCCCTTTGGGGAATTGAACGAATTTCACTTATTTTGAGACCATGTCAAACAAAGATCATTTTTCACTTCATTATGCAGAGGATTTATCGGGTCAATACGACTGTATAGACAGGTTGGTTTTAAACGCCTATTGTCCCAAATTGATGGGTGGCGGTGGCGTTCGAGATTTCTGGCGCAAGTTAAAGGGGAGTGATGCTGGTCTGAATACGTTAGCCCTGATGCGTTTTGCAGGGATTGTGAGTAAGCGGGTGGAATGCTATTGCAAAGAGAAAGACATTCCTTTTATTCACTTTCAGCCAGGAGAACGCAAGCATGAGGAAGCAGAAAAGCAATATCCGACGGATGATTCGTTTGAAGGAATCTTTGCCATATTCTGTTCAAGGGCATCGGCTAAGTTATGGGAGGTCAAGGAGTTTGGAAATGGGGGAATGGACATACGCCGTAAGAAGAAGCCCTCCTTGGTGAACCATTATTATTTCCACATCAAGGACAAGCAATGGGGTCATGTGTGTATCCGTATATGTGCTCATCCTCCTTTCGGATGTATGATTATACTGAATGGACATGAGTGGGTGTCGAATAGTGAGTCGGTAGCAGGATTGGAACTTAAAAAGGAAAGTAATTGTTTTACTTCATACAATAATGGGGACAAATTGTCCCTGGTTGCAGACACCCTGAAACAACAGGGGCAACTAGAATTGGTTTGCCAACGGTGGATTTATGGTTGTTTGTGGTTCGCATTGGATTACGAGGCACAAAGAAGGGTTGGTTTTAACTATCAGTTTTCCGTTTACCAAGTGGAATACAGCCGTAACTTTTTATTTAAAAGTGGTTGCCAATTGGATGCTGTTTATCAATACCTCATTACTCATACGAGAAATAGGATAGATATTGATAAGCTAAAGACGATACTGGGCAGGAAGAACAGACCCCGAAACACAAAATCCCACGCTTCTGCACCTGAGGTGGCAGTTCAGACACCTGATTACAACTTGACAGTATTTAAAATAAATGTTGGCAAACTGACGTTCAAGTTGTATGACAAAGGCGAACGCACCTTACGGGCAGAAGTGGTCGTACACAACAGCAAGGCATTGGGCTGTAAGAAAAGCCTGCCCTATTTTGAGGAGATGGTAGGGAAACTGGAAGGGTTGATGGGTAACTTCATGAACAACATCACCTACGCCCATCGTGTATTTATTGATGATGGCACTTTGGAAAACCTGAGCGAACCTTCAAAAAAGGGCAAGAAGAGACTGGCAGGAATCAAGCTGACTAACAAAAGAGATGTGGCTGTGATGGAATCAGTATTGGGCTTGGCACTCCATCCCTACGGGTTTGGTGCGAATGAAATAAAGGAGACAATGCAGCAGAAGGGTTTTAAGGACTACAAAGTGACAAATGCAAGATACGACATGCGTAAGTTGCGGGAAAAATCCCTCATAGAGAAAATCAAGGGGAAACAAAAGAACAGGATAACGAGAGTTGGAATATACACCCTCGCAGCAGCATTATGCATTTGGAAACAGGAATTGAAACCTATGCTTGCTGCAGTCAACAAAGAAAATGTCAATCAAGATTGTAAGGCGATAATTGAATTGGAAAAGAAAATGATTGAGGCAAGGA
>CANCKV010000281.1 GCA_947378615.1 Chitinophagaceae bacterium
CGAAAGCTTTATTCACCCATTGAATCTTTCCCTTTTCATTAGTAATAACAACACCATTTATATTTTCCTCCACTAATAAAGAAATACGTTTCAAGTCATCCTTTTGAGACTGAAGCTTCTTCAATAGTTCTTTTGCATCTCCATTAGATATATCTTGAACACTAAATACATGTAATATATCTATTAAGGAATCATGTATAGCAAAGTCATTCAGACCAATATTGTGTTTCTGAAGGTTATCAACCGATGAAATCCAAGGAGAAATAATAAAAAGCAAGTAATTGGTGTCTTCTAAATATTCAACCTGTCCTCTAAATTGTAATTCTGGTTTTTCAAGTGGAGTTACAATAATCAACTGATCTTGCAATTGTTTTATTGTTTCAAATGATTGTAATATGATTTGTGGTCTAGTAATTTCGAAATGATTAAAGAAAAAAGTGGAAGTTGGTAAGTTGAATATTTTCTCAATAGATTTACCTACTCCCTTAATTTTAAGTTCGTTATCAATCAAAATATGAAAAGGGAATAGCTTATTAAATTGTTTGCTCTTTAAATTAATATCCATCTACCAACTAACTTTAAATATTTCATGGTCATCTCCGTTATCACGGTCATTCAATAATTCTATTTCAACCGGTGTTTTATATAGCTTACCTAGTCCTTGAAGTAACCCTCTTACAAATTCTTTTAATCCGACTCTTTTTGAAAAATAATGAACATATAAACTACTTTCTTCCTCATGACTGATTTTAAATTCAGGAGGAGTCAATTTTGGATACATCAACATAATTCGATTATGAAAAGCAGGAAGGTTTTTAAGAAACTCTTTCAAATTGCTTCCTCCTGCTTCCATCAAACTTCCATATTTTTCTTTGCCAGTTTTAAGCACCCAATATTCACCGAATGTAACTAACACGTCAGAAATGCTAATGTTCATTTCCTTTGATACCGCACCTGCCAAAGAATAGGTAATATCATCGTCATAAGGTTCATTGCTGATAAAAAAGTCAATATCAATACCACTAGACTCCTTAACTGCTATCCATTTTTCAACACCAAAGTTTTCAATAACTAGACTTTCTATTGCTTTATTTACAATCCCATACATAATAACATCACATTTTTTAATAAATATATAAAAATATACCTAACTAATTTAATTACTAAAATCCTTGCTTGATTTTTTGAATACTTGTTAATTCAATCAGACCAAGTAACCCTTAATAAACTTTCCTATATATTTAATCAACTTGTTTGTGCAGTAAGTTTCAAATACTGGTTTTTCCATGATGTAGCAAATTAAAGCTTTGATCCAGACAAACCCTAATCAATCATATATAGAAAAATGAAATTCATCAAATTAACTACAAATAAAAAAGAGTATTAAGAAGTAAATGCTTCGTAATCTTTTAACTATTGAATTGTAACAATAAAAATATAATGAAAATAAAAAAACCCGCTATAAAAGCGGGCTTTGTGCCTCAGGCGGGAATCGAACCCGCACCTCCGTTGCTGAAGACAGGATTTTAAGTCCTGCGTGTCTACCAGTTCCACCACCAAGGCTGCCAAAAAAAATTCCATCCTCAGATGGAATTCTATCAGAGCGGAAGACCAGGCTCGAACTGGCCACCCCGACCTTGGCAAGGTCGTGCTCTACCAAATGAGCTACTTCCGCATTGTCTTTAAGAACTGTGGTTTGTTTTGGGAGTGCAAATATAGGAATCTATTTCAAACTACAAAATATTTTCCTAACTTTTTATTTGTATTCAGGAGAGTACTTAGAACTTCCTTGTATCTCTACATCTGGATGTCCCTTATAACTGTGTTGATACAAACGGAAACAACTTCCAAATATCAATGATAAAATACAAAATAATGAAAGATAAAAAACAAACTTTGAAGAACTTACTTTGTCCTTTTTAAAATCTTTACTAACTTCTTCTATTTCTGCTCCTTGATTGTTATCTAAATTGCTCATGTTTTTCTAATTGCTGTGCAAAAATAGGGTTCAGTCATATACGATGTATATTTGAGTTGATACTTTTTTTTATTTATTCTTTTTTGTCCACAATTTCTGAGAAAAATTGTTTGTGTTTTACAAAATGGTCAAAGGCAACACTGCCATTATAGACACCTTTCATCGTTTTCATTCTCACCCGCTTTAAGTCATGGCTTTTGTAGCCTTTTAACCAAATAAATATGACAGCAAAGTGTGCCTTTATAATTGCAGTGAAGAAAAATAAATCGCCATGCAATAGCCCCTTGCAAGCAGAAACAATATCTAGCAGAAACCTAAAAGGTAATTTCTTTATTTGTTCCTTTAGTGTCAGATTTTTTGATAACATCAATAAATTGTTTCTAAAATTCAAAAACACTTTTCTACCACCCCTCGGCAACGTTCCTGCACCTACATGATAAACAACTGATTCAGGGCAAGCCATAATCTGATAACCTGCTAATTGCATTCTCCAACAAAGGTCAATTTCTTCCTGATGAGCAAAAAAGTAAGCATCAAATCCTCCTAATGCATGAAATACCTTACTTCTTACAAACATTGCCGCACCACTAGCCCAAAAAATATTTTGAATGGTATCATATTGATGTGTATCTATCTCTAAAACGTCAAATATTCGGCCTCTTGATAAAGGATAACCAAATTTATCAATCCACCCTCCGCATGCACCTGCATATTCCAATAAATGTCGGTTATTATAAGCTAGTAGTTTAGGTTGGCAGGCTGCAATTGTCTTATCGCCCTCCATCAAACTAATGATTGGCTCTATCCAGTTTTTAGTTACTTCTACATCGGAGTTCAATAATACAAAATATTCACTGTCAATTTGCTTTAGTGCCCAATTATACCCACCCGCAAAACCTTCATTTTTAGTGTTGATTATAACTTCTACAGTCGGATATGTATGCATTAAAAAAGTAACGGAATCATCAGTAGAGGCATTATCAGCTACGATAATACGCTTGTTTATGTAACTACTTTCAAGCACAAAAGGAAGAAATTTTTCTAAGTAGTTTCTCCCGTTAAAATTTAAAATTACAATAGCAACTGTGGGCTGTGACAACAAATAGAGTTTTTGCGAAAATAAAGGTTTAGAATTTTGGGCAAAATAAAATATTCCAAGGCTCCTTATTTAGCTTGTATTTTACTAAGCTGAAATGTCTATTCAATAACAACCTGACTGATTATTTTTTCTCCAAAAGCCTCATTAACCCGTTGTAATATTTGAGGTTTTTGATACATCAATTCTTTTTTTAGTGGCCCCACATTCGTAGAAATGAAAAGTGTATGATTTATAATTTTTATCTTGTCTGTGTATTTAGCAATTGTCTTACCCATCACATTTTCCCAAACCTCTTCAATTTGAACGGCTCTTACACCATTTCTCAAATTGCTTTTATTCACCATATTCTTGATGGCATCGCCAATACTATATTCTCCCATGTTACAAATATAATGGAGTTAGTAATTACAGTGATGAGCGATTAATGAGGAATGCATACATTTTACCAACTATTTATAACTTGTTTTGATGTGTCAGTAAGAGCAATTAATCATTTTGCTTATTGAGCTATTCTTACACTAAAGTCATTCTCTAATTTTTGATGAAACTTAATGAGTGAATTAGATTTCTGTCTGTCAATTTTGAACAATTGAAAGTAAAAAATGCAATCAATACTCCTCCCCTATTTTTAGTCATTATATTAATCAGCAATGTTGAAAAATCTCAATAGTAATCTTCACAAATAGCATAACACCTGTTCAATTGAAAATTTAATCAAGTCTTTTCTCAATAATCTCGTCTATTTTTTTGAATAAATGATAGGGTTTATAGGTTCGCCATTCAGGAATATCCATCAATTCTATGTAATAATTCAATTTCCTTTTCTTAAAATCATATTGACTATGTTCGGGCATGTTCAGTGATACAATCCATCCGTTTTCGTCAGTAGTTTCTTCAAACCATTCTTCATAATAATCCTTATCCCCACTATGAAAGTTGAGGATATTTTCTGTAATTAGGATAAACTTACAAATCTTTTCCGCTCCTAATTTGTCAATTACTTCTCTTTTTAGTTCCATGATATCATTTCCTATTGCATCGTTCCATTCTCCAATCATCTCAATAATGGCAAAATGAAGTTCATAATCAACATATATTATCTTTAGATAAAGGGTATTGCTTCCAAAATCTTCCCATTGAGGATGTATATAATAGTTGTAAACAGTGGTAGAGAATTCAAATTCGCTATGCACTACACCGTAAAAAGGAGAACGTTTGTCCTCTTCGGCATTGTACATATATCTCCAATTGAAATGAGGTTCTAAAAGATGCATTTATTCTTTGAGTTATGATGCTGAGTTATTAATTAAAAGTGAGTATGAAATATGAATTTCTATCATCAATTTAATGACTATGAAATTTAATCAGTCCTTCCATAGGACTTTGAAGTACAGTGCCGAGTTCAAGTTTATACGAATTGCATAATTCCTGTAATATATCTTTAAATCCAAAAGCAATGCTTCCTGTAAAATTGATGGGCAATTTCCATGACTCATTATACTTATATAAGTGAGTTAAAAAGAAGTCGTTTAGTCCGTCTTCAATAATGTTTTCAACCATAAAATGACCTCTATTTTCAGCTAGAAATATAGAAAAACTTGCCAAATATCTATTAGCTAAAGGTTTCTTATATACACTGTCTAAAATCATATCCTTTGTCACATTAAATTGCTTATTAAAACGATGGATAAGGTCTTCATCAAATGTATTATATAAGTAATACTGAATCACCTTTTTTCCAAGGTATGAACCACTGCCTTCATCTCCCAAAATATAACCGAGTCCGGGACTATTTTTCATTATTTTTTTACCATTATAATAGCAGGAGTTTGCCCCTGTGCCCAAAATACAGGCAATCCCTTTTTCATTTCCACATAATGCCCTCGATGCTCCTAATAAATCATCTTCAAGAATGATTTTTGTATTGGGAAACAATTCTTTAAGAGCAATTCTTATAATTTTTAAATTACTTGGATTAGATAGGCCTGTACCATAAAAATGTAATTCATCAATAGCCGCATTTTTAAGTTCAGGAAGTAGGTATTCTTGTAAGAGTTTTACGATTTGCTCTCTAGTAAGAAAATAGGGACTGATTCCATGTGTAGTAATAATTTTTTTCTTACTAGTACCTAATAAACACCACTCACATTTGGTAGAACCACTATCAGCAATTAATTGTATGGACATAATATGAGTTTTTCATTTTTAAAAGAAACTTATTATTTCTATCATTTTGTAAAAAAGAAAGTCATTAATAAAAAATAAAAATAAGGTTAGTTTCTT
>CANCKV010000282.1 GCA_947378615.1 Chitinophagaceae bacterium
GTGCTGTTAACTTAAATATTTCAACTCAACCTCGAGAGTCTAAGTCTAACAAGTTTATTTTCCATGAGTATTTTACAATTAAAATGAAAATACAAGCTTTAATTATTACTAGTCAGCATTCTTAATTATCTACTCTGATTATAAACAAAATTTTCTGTTCTTAACTCCCTTCTTTTCTGTTTTCCCTTCCTTACAACGTAACTATTTTTTACTTACAAATAATAAATCAGTGAATTAATAACAATAACGTCCTATATTTCCGCAGTTAATTGGTTTTGTTCCATCTTATTGGTCTAAATAATTGAAGATATGAGAAAGTTATTCCGAAAAAAGTTAATTGAGAAAATTATTGCAGATGATGCCGCAGGCTTGAGTGATGGACATAGTTCGGGGAGTTTGCATAAGGTTTTGGGAGTTAAGGATTTGACTTTTATGGGTATTGCAGCGGTGATAGGTGCAGGTATTTTTTCTACTATTGGAACTGCCGCCTTCAATGGCGGGCCTGGGATTTCTATCTTGTTTATAATCACAGCAGTTACTTGTGGTTTTAGTGCGCTTTGCTATGCAGAATTTGCGAGTAGAATCCCAATTGCAGGAAGCGCCTACACTTACGCTTATGTTAGTTTTGGTGAAATTATTGCTTGGATAATTGGTTGGGCATTAATTTTAGAATATGCAATTGGAAATATTGTAGTGGCAATAAGTTGGAGTGGTTACTTCAATAATTTATTGCAAGGAATTGGTATTCATTTACCTGATTGGCTTGTGAATGACCCTTTTTCAGTAAGTGCATTAGTCGAAGAGGCTCATATTTGTACTGCTAAACATCTCCCATTAACAGAAATGATGCAATGGGCAATTGGCGCTTGGAATAGTGCTCCACAAATCGCAGGTCATCATTTTTTCATCAATCTTCCTGCTCTTGGCATTGTTATTTTGATTACCATTTTGGCCTATATTGGGATTAAAGAAAGTAAGAAAACGACCAATTTTATGGTTATCTTTAAGATTATCGTTATCATTCTTGTCATTATTATAGGTGGATTCTTTGTTAAAACTAGTAATTGGCATCCATTTATGCCAAATGGTTTTAAGGGTGTACTTGCAGGGGTTTCAGCGGTGTTTTATGCCTACATTGGTTTTGATGCAATCTCTACAACTGCAGAAGAATGTAAGAATCCTCAACGTGACTTGCCTAGAGGGATGATTTATTCATTAATCATTTGTACGGTTCTCTACATTCTGATTGCGTTAGTGTTAACAGGAATGGTTAATTATTCCGAGCTTAAAGTCAATGACCCTCTAGCCTATGTGTTCGAAAAGATACATCTTACATGGATTGGTTATATCATTTCTGTTAGTGCAGTGATAGCGACAACGAGTGTTCTGCTTGTATTTCAATTGGGACAACCCCGTATTTGGATGAGTATGAGTAGAGATGGATTATTGCCCAAAAAGTTTGCAGAAGTACATCCTAAATATAAAACACCCGCATTTGCTACGATTATCACAGGATTTCTTGTTGGAATACCATCTTTATTTTTGCCGAGTTCACTCATGACAGATTTAACAAGTATAGGAACTTTGTTTGCATTTGTATTGGTTTGTTTTGGAGTATTGACCTTGCCAAAAGTAAAACACATGAAAAAAAGTGCCTTCCGATTACCTTATATTAATGGCAAATGGTTAATGCCCTTAATCACAATTTTATTTATTTCATTCACCTATCACAGAATTAATCTTGCGTTTTATCATTTAGGAGAAGAAGGATTCCAAGAAATACTTTTTCTGGTTTTCATTATTGCTATGATTACAGTTTCTATCTTGGCATTTTTTCGTAATTACTCCATCATCCCAATTATAGGTGCATTAAGTTGTTTGTATTTATTAACAGAGATTCCTGCAATTAGTTGGTTATGGTTCTTCATTTGGATGGGTTTTGGACTACTGATTTATGGGTTTTATGGAAAAAAGAATAGCAAACTGCATTTACATTAGTGACGTTTTAATATAATGGGTTGAATGTAAATAGGAGAGTGGCGATTAACTAAAGATGGAGAATTGCCTATATTATTGTTTGAGAATTGAAATTCTAGACATCTTCGTTTTGCAAATAGGCTTTATTATTATGTACTTTTTTTAAAATTTACATCTCTTTTTGACTTAGTTTTCAGATAAAATGTTGCCTTACAACGCAAACCTATATTTTTGCCATCCTAAAATAAAAATAAGCGTAAAACAATAATAAGGAATGCAGGATAAATTAGATGCAATACAGGCAAGGTTCGAACAGGTGGGGGTAGCACTTACTAATCCGGAGATTATTAATAATCAAAAAGAATTTGGTAAGATGAGTAAGGAGTATAGAGATTTGGAAAAAATCGTTGTGCCTTACAATGAATATAAAAAAGTACTAGTAGATTTTCAATTTGTAAAAGAAAATCTGACTAGTTCTGATGATGAGATGAAGGAGTTAGCAAAGATGGAGTATCCTGAATTAGAAGAAAGAAAAGATACGCTTGAAAAACAATTGACCAAATTATTGATTCCTAAAGATCCGCAGGATGACAAAAATGCAATGTTAGAAATTCGTGCAGGTACAGGTGGTGATGAGGCTAGTCTTTTTGCAGGTGACCTATTGAGTATGTACTTGCGTTATTGCAATAAAAAAGGATGGAAGACAGCAATTACTAGTGAAAGCGAGGGTACATCGGGAGGCTATAAAGAAGTATTTTTAGAAGTTACAGGTGAAGATGTATATGGTACATTGAAATTTGAAAGTGGCGTACATCGTGTTCAGCGTGTACCTAATACAGAAACACAGGGACGTGTGCATACTTCTGCTGCAACGGTAGCGGTGATGCCTGAAGCGGAAGAGGTAGATTTTGAATTGAATCCTGCTGATGTAAAGATGGAGACTTCTCGTAGTGGTGGTGCAGGTGGACAAAATGTAAATAAAGTAGAAACGAAAGTACAATTAACTCATATCCCAACTGGATTAGTGGTTATTTGTCAAACTGAAAGAAATCAGTTGGGGAATAAAGAAAAGGCTTTTGGAATCATGCGTACCAAATTGTATGAAGAAAAAGTTAGAAAAATTGAAGATGAAATAGCGAGACACCGGAAAACATTGGTGAGTACAGGTGATAGAAGTGCTAAGATTCGTACATACAATTGGCCTCAAGGGCGTGTGACAGACCATCGAATTAACCTGACTTCCTACAATTTAGATGCAGTCATCAATGGTGATATAGAGGAATTTATCGAGGCATTACAACTAGCGGAGAATGCAGAGAAGATGGCTACAAGTCAAGATTAATGTATAATTGAAAATGGAAAATGGAAAATGGGAATCTTTGAAATGAGGTATTCCTTTTCATTTTCAATTTTCAATTTTCAATTAACACTTATGGAAAGATGGATAATTTATGCCCTATTGTCGATGTTATTTGCAGGAATCACATCAGTAATTGCCAAGTTTGGGATGAAAAATGTAGGTGGTGATACTGCATTAACAGTACGTACTAGCATGGTCTTTGTTTTGGTTTGGGTAAATGCCTTTGCCTTAGACAATGTTGGTAAACTGAAATTTTTGTCTCGCAAAGACATTCTTTTCCTGTGTCTTTCGGGTGCTACTACCACTCTGTCGTGGGTATTTTATTATCGGGCAATGAAAGAAGGGAGTCTATCAGTTGTTGCTACAATTGATAAGGCTAGTATCGTAGTGACATTACTACTTTCTTTCCTTATTTTAAGAGAACCAATCACTTGGCAGGTTGTCGTTGCAGGCACTTTGATTACAGCAGGATTAATCCTATTAATTTATAAATAAGTACTATAGATGGAAAATCATCAGGAGCATTCCCATCATCTAAAACATCATCATCATGCCCATGAACATAATCATAATCATGGGCATGGGCATCATCATCATGAAGTTAAAAACCTCACTTCTGCCTTTGTAATTGGCATTGTTTTAAATACGGTTTTTGTTATTGCTGAACTTATCATCGGGTTTTCCTCTTCGTCATTGGCGCTACTTTCGGATGCAGGACATAATGCAACAGATGTTTTTAGTCTTTTGTTATCACTTTTTGCTTTCAAACTATCTAAGGCTAAGGCGACAAATAATTATACTTATGGATATAAAAGAGCTACGATTTTAAACTCTTTAGCAAATGCCATATTGCTGTTGTTTGTTACTGTGGGTATTATTTGGGAGGGTATTATTCGATTCAATCATCCTGTTGTCATTCAAGGGCAATTAGTGTCAATAGTCGCATTTGTAGGCATTTTTGTTAATGGAATATCTGCTTTTCTTTTCTTCAAAAATAAGGATGATGATATCAATGTAAGAGGGGCGTATTTACATTTATTAAGTGATGCGATAGTCGCATTTGGAGTGGTAATCACCGGGATTATTATATGGTTTACCCATATATATTGGATGGATACGGTGATTAGTTTTGTTATTGCAATTGTTATTTTAGTTGGTACATGGCGTTTATTAACCGAGAGTCTTAGACTTGCCCTTGATGGTGTACCTTATGAAATAGATGTAAATAAAGTAATAGAGACTATCAAACAATTCAAGGAAGTGAAAGATGTTCATCATCTGCATGTATGGGCACTGAGTAGTAATAAGAATGCATTAACTGCACATTTGGTTATTGAAGATACTGACCTGACTCATTTCGAAACGGTCAAGCATAAAATAAAACATTCCCTTCATCATCTAAATATTAATCACTCAACCCTTGAAGTAGAATTAGCGATTTGTAATGAGGCTAGTTGTGATTGATATTGTCTAATTTTAAAACCAAGGTGAACTTTTCGTACTTTAATCATCTTAATTAACTTATTATCATTCTTTCAACTTTCATAGTTATATTTACGAAAATTATTAAAATGGTCATTGAAATAAAGGAGGATACACCTTTAGAAGAAGTAAAAAAAACATTAGAAGAATTAAAGATATATAATAAGCAAGAAAAAGATATCTCTGAGTTCTTTGGTAAAATTCCTGATATGGAAGATGGTCTCACTTTCCAAAAAAGAATAAGAGATGAGATAAAATGATTGGAATTATTGAGTTAAATAAATTCATAACTGTTACTTTATTATTTCCTTATTATATTTCTTACTAATTGTTTTACTTCTATTTGTTCTCCTATAATCAGTTTTCTCAACCACTTATCCTTTTTTATTTACAACTCTAAAGTAGATAATAAAAAAACAATTACTTTCATTCCCAAATTATTAATAATGAGAAAGTATCAACTGTCGGCAACGGCATTACTTCTGCTAGTTTTTGGCTTTATAGCTTGTAAACA
>CANCKV010000283.1 GCA_947378615.1 Chitinophagaceae bacterium
GCTGATATTATTTGCATCGTGTAAAGATAAGGGATAAGAGAAATATGAAATATGAATTATGCAATATGAGTTTTTAAAGTGACGGAGTGTTTAGAATGAAGTTCTATTTAGACTGTTGCATAGATTCATATTTCATAACTATCTAATAAGCACCACCGTTCCTTTTCGGCTAATTACATTTTTCAAATAGTCAATACCCTGAGCCATATAAACATACGTTCCACTATTTTGAATGACACCATCCCATGTGCCATCCCATCCCTCATTTGGTTTGGATGTGCTATAAACCAATTGTCCCCAACGATTAAATACTTTGAAATACTCAAAATGAGCAATGCCAACAGGAGTAGGAATGAGTATTTTATTGGGATAACTTCCATTCGGCAAAAATGCAGAAGGGACAAAAATATCTGGTTTAGTCGAAAAAAATCTGATATATACTTTGCCTGTTCCAATACATTGATGGTCTATCGTTTTTGCCGTAATTCTGATGGTATCAAAAACTGCTGATGTTGCATTTGCAATTGGATTCTGAATAGTAGGATTAATGAATAGGGATGTTGGCGTCCAATTGTATGTTACAGGATACTTGAAAGACGTATCAGTTATCGTTGCATATAATTGTAAAGGTTCCGACACAACAACAGCTGTATCATTTCCTGCACTTAGAGAAAATTCAGGAATTACATTTATTACAACGCTATCAGAAACTGATTTGGGACAATAAAGTGTATCCTTTACAGTCAATGTATAGGTAGTATTAGTAGTGGGTTTTGCTATTTGAGAAAGTAATTGATTGTCAACCAATCCATCAACGGGCGACCAAATTGCAGTGGCGCCTACTTTTGATGCTTTCAGTTTTAGAGAATCTCCATAGCAAATAGTAGTCTCTTTAATTGGAGACAATATTTTTACCTTCGGATAAGGAGAAGCATACACTTTTACAGAGTCTTTTGCAGGGCAGTGTCCAAGATTTGCTGTAACAAAATAGGTTGTGACAGTATCAATAGGAGATGCCTTCGGATTTTTCAGGGTGTCATAGTCGAGGGTACTTCTTTTACTAGATTCTTTCCATTTATAGCTAAGGGCATGACTTATAGGATTTAATTTGACACTATCAGTCAAACAAACATGCATAGTATCTGGACTAAAAGCAACTGTGATAAACTGTAATACATTCACCTTAATACTTGCCGAACCAACACAACCATTCTGATGAACGGTCAATGTATAGGAGGTTGTATCCTGAGGATAGACCCTCGGATTCAAAGATTGTGGGTTAATCATATTTGTTGTAGGAAACCAATCGTAGCTGAGTGCATTTGCATCAATCTTAGCAATCAGAGGGAGGGTATCATTACTACAAATTAGGGTATCTGGAAATGGCAGAATGATATTCGGTTTGTCATTGACTACGACCTGAATAGTATCGCTGCCCGAACATCCTACGCTACTGCCTACTTTAAGAATCACAGGAATCGTTTCTGCCTTGCCATATAAATGAGAAGTTGAACTTGTAATAGCAGAGTTATTGGCAGAAGAAGGGTCTCCGAAGTCCCAAAGCCAACTATTTATTGCACCATATTTTGCAAAAGTAGCATCTGTAAAAAGTATAGGTGATTGATAACAACTTCCATCCACTTTAAATTTAGGCGTAAATCCAGGATACACTTTTACTATAGCGGTTGTTGTATTGTTGCATCCATCATTATTAGCAACATACAAACTCAATGAGTAATCACCTGCTTTTGTAAATGTATGCGTAACTATTGGGGTGGTACTGATATTATTTGTACTTATGACATCCCCAAAATTCCAGATATATTTAGTAATGTTGGAAGCTGTAGAAAGATTTTGAAAGGATAAGGTAAGGCTATCACAATTCACATATACTTTTTGCAACTCTGCACTCAATAAACTACAATCATTAACGTCAATCTGTAATTCTTTTTTTACGGAATCTATCAAAACACCATTCCGCCATTCCTTTACATAAACATCAATGATATATTCACCAAGTATTGAAGGCGCTTTCCCGGAAATCAAACCTGTAGTAGGGTCGATTGTCACACTGTTTCCCATAGGGAAATCACTCGAAAAAGGATGGGCATAAGTCACAGAAGGAAATGGAGGTGTTGTAACTTTTGCTCCATCTTGACCTGCACCAAAGCTATAGGAAAGTGAATCATGGTCGAGGGTATCAATGGCTGCAAACTGATATTCAAAGTAACTGCCGAAACAAATAACTGCTGTATCCTTGAATAAAAACTTAGGACTACTATTGATATGATAATCGACACCATTTATTGTTCCTGGAATTTCCGCTGTCATGGCAAGTCCTGTAGCACAAGAACTATAACAGGTTTGTGTCTTATTTTGACAATCAGAACATCCAGCGTCATAAATATTTACAATACCTTCGACCCGATGACCTGATGATGTTACTCCAATAGTATAACCATTTGCATCGTCAGGTAAGGTGACTGTTTTGGTATAAGTATCTATGAGGTAACATATAGTAGGAGGATTGCTCAAACAAGGACTATATGTTTTTTTAGTAACTCCAACTTCATTATTCTCTTGACCAATACTGTAATTGGCAACACGACTGAATGTTTTTGAATCATAAATACTTAAAGTGATGTCCCTCGGTCCTGTTGTAGTACAGCTAAAAAAATAAGTGATGGTAATTTTATAAATTGAGGTATTAGCAGATGCTCCAGGTCCTTTATATTCATATAAAATCCATCCTCCCTTTTCATGTTTTGCCCACGAGTTAAAAGAAATAAAAATTAAGAAGGTAATCAGAAACAAAGTTCTCTTCATGATAAAATACAACGTAAGTAATATTGTAATGATAGCTAAATATGTTCGAATGCTGTATGAAGGGTTCCGATTTATCGGTATATTAAGAGAACTTTAGGATGAAATCAAATTATTATAGCTTGTAGAAAAGAAGAAAGGAGTCGAATGATTTATTTCAAAGCGAAGACAATAAGATGCAAAAAAATAAAATAAGAATCTTGAATTTGGGTAATTCACTGGTATTTTTACTACAAGAGTCAAAATGCTTTGTACAATAAAACAAAAGGATTAGAATATATTCCAGATACTTACCGATGAGTATTAAAAAAAATCTTGTGTTCCTTATTTTTCTGAGTTATCCTAGTAGTAAAACGCCTATGCTTTCCCCTTTTTTGTCTTTGATAGAAAGCATTTTTCTTTTATTTCTTTCCATAAACTCCTATAACATTTTGCTGCAAAACTTCCCTTAGCAAAAGTCTCGATAGGAGATTCGTTCACACCCATTTTCTCTACATCACTTAAATAAGGAATGAGGCTTTTCAAAAAGAAATCATCTTGATTAAAATAGTTGATTGTTTCTTGATGAAGATTTTTTCGTTTATCCACCATATTGAAGAAGCAAATCAATTTTTCCTTATCAAATTCGTGTTCTTCAAAATATGTTTCAACAGTTTCATACGAACGGATTGACAGGGTAGTCGGAATATTTGGCATCAAAACCCAATCTGCCGCATTAAAAATGTTATCATGCAATAAGGAAATGCCGGGAGGAGAATCAATAATGATTAAATCATAGTCTTTTTTTAAAGAACTAATTAATTGACCCAGTCTTTTTTTACTTTGTTTTCCTTCACTTAGTAATACATCTGCTTGACGTGCAGAGATATCGGCAGGAATGACCCATAAATTAGTATAGATTGAATGCTGTACAGTAGATATTAAGTCAATATCACTTTTCAATACCTTTTTTGATTCATTTTTTAGCGTTGTACTTACGCCTAAATAGAAAGAAGAAGACCCTTGTGGATCCAAATCCCAAACCAAAGTTTTGTATCCTTCTTGTGCAGCCAAATAAGAAAGGTTGATTGCGGAAGTAGTTTTTCCAACACCACCTTTAAGATTATAGAAAGCAATTGTTGTCATAAAAATAAAAGTACGATAATTATCTGTTTAAATTTATTTAAAAATATAAATTCTGGGATAAAGTGTGAATAAAAGTTAGTAATCAGGAAGTTCTGCTACAATAAAGACAAAGTTTTTCACAAAGAATGGACAAGGTTTTATAGGGACTCAGGGTAAAAGAAAGTCAGCAAAGGGTCACTTTTTTAAGCTGCAAATTCCTCTACTGACTTCTCCGATGTCGAAAAATCGTGAAGACGATGAAAAAACTGTAACGAAGGGGCAATTCATTTAGTGTTATATGCTGGAAATAGATACTCAATTTATGACTCACACCAAAAGGGCTAATTCCTAATAAGATAATTTATAGAATTTACGTTCATTAGATAGTGATATATTTGAATTAGTTGTTACTAATCAGTATATCAAGTTTACCAAGGTACTTTGGTCACGATGATGATACTATAAGGGCCTTCGCCTCCTGCCTCGTTTACATAACAACAAGCCATAGTGATGGTTTCGCCTGCACTTTCTGTGGTTAAATTCAAGACAATGGGAACTCTGCTATAATCTTGAAAGCTAGTAAACTTTGCAGGGTCAGGTGGAGCATTATCTCCTATAAAATATCTTATACGCATGATTGCTACTTTATCGGGTTTTGCAATCATTCCAGATTCATTTTTCACACTACAATCAAAACCATGATTTTCATTTGGTTTTGCAATAAAATAAGGGTGTTGTAATGGCAATCCCTGATGACTTGTGCGAGTTGTGGAGTGGGGTTTCAATCCACAACTTGTTATGATTTCGGCATTACAGGGTGGCATATTTTTGTATAGCCACTTTTGAACAAGAATTCGAAGAAAATCTGTCAAAATCAGCTTTGCTGTATTTTTAGCTACCCTATTTGTAGGCGTCGTATTACTCTTGATTTTTGTAATGGCATAAATCTTATTCCATCTTTTTAAAAATGTCAGATATTTGGTCAGCACTGAATCGGGTATTCCCAAGTCAGGAGGAATAACACCGTCAACTCCCGTTAATATAGCATACATCAGATTGACAAGGATATCAAAGAGGTAATCACTCAAATGAAACTGGTCTTTCGTCCTTTTCATGTCTTTTTATTTGTTCCCCACCAATCATTGTAAGTAGTAAGGATATGATTTAATAGTTAGTTTTATTAGTTTATCTAACTCCTTTTTCAGTAATTAACTGAATCAATTTATTTAATCCCTCCCTAAAATTGTACTGCTCTAATACAAATGTCCTTGCTACTGCAGTTATTGTTGTTATTGGAAGGGACTTTTTTGAATTCAAATTATTGAAATGTAGTGCCACACCGTAGTTTTGGGTGTCCACACCAAATAGGGATGTGAGCA